>CAIJOU010000337.1 GCA_903822375.1 Candidatus Hydrogenedentota bacterium | reverse complement strand
GCGTGGCCATTGCCACGGCACGGTGATCAGGATGGTCCTCATAGGGTGCAAAAGGGTCCCAGCTCATGACGATGTCCGCCTTCACCTCGCGGACCATCGCCATCACCTTGCCGCGCAGCACGTAGGGTTCCACCCGGTCCAGTTCGCCGTCGGGATAGCCCGCCAGCCGCACCTCGCGCAGGCCAAGGATCTCTCCCGCCGCCACCGCCTCCTCGGCAGACACGCGGATGAGTTCCTCCCGGGACAAACGGTAGGAGCCGCGTGAGTTGTCCGTGAGGATGTACTCGTACACGTCATAGCCCCGTTCTTCCACGAACCGGGCCACCGTGCCCGCCGCCATGAATTCCATGTCGTCGGCGTGCGCCACGACCACCAGCACCGTTTTCTTGCGTTTCATTGTGCCGTCCATCCGCTCCATCCGTCCGGCCCGTCCGGACGGTGTGTGGGGAGTATAGCAGAGGAATTGAGCGGCATGTTGAGAGGGAAGCGGAACGACTGTTTCTTCGAGTATGACCCTCTCCTGGGAACGCCAATCTCCCGATTGGCTCAATTGTTTCAAGCATGCCAATCGGGAGATTGGCGTTCCCAGGAGAGGCATGGTCGCCGCGCTCCAATTGAGACCCTAAATCGTGACATAATGGCGATGGTTGAAGTTGTTGCCTTAATCAGGCCCAGGTGCGAGGAAGGCAAATCCCGTTGAAGATTTTGCATGTATACAAAGACTTCGACCCGCCGGTGCACGGCGGGATTGAACGGCACATGGCGCTCATGTGCCGCTTTCAGCGGCAGTGGGCCGAGGTGGAGGCGCTGACGTGCAGCCAGTCATGGCGCACGCGGGTGGTGGAGCGCGACGGCACGCGGGTGACCGAGGCGGGCGAGTGGGGACGGTTGCAGGGCGCGCCGCTGGCTCCGTCCTTTCCCTGGCGGCTGTGGCGCAGCCGGGCGGACGTGGTGGTGGTGCATTCGCCGCACCCGACGGCCGAGGTGGCGGCGCTGCTGGCGCGGCCGCGCGGCGCGGTGGTGGTCCGCTATCACAGCGACGTGGTGCGGCAGGCGTCGGCCATGCGCCTTTACGGGCCCGTGCTGATGCAATTCCTGCGCCGAAGTGCTATGATTCTGCCCACTTCGCAGGCCTATGTGGACAGTTCCCCGGTGCTTTCGCAACTGCGCGACCGGTGCCGGGTGGTGCCGCTGGGCATTGTGACGGAAGAGTTTGACGCGCCCGACCCGGCGCGGGTGGCGGCGCTGCGTGAGGCATACGGTCCCAACTATGTGCTGTTTTCCGGAAGGCACCGCTATTACAAGGGCCTGCCCGTGCTGGTGGAGGCCGCGAAGGCGATTCGCGCGAAAGTGGTGATGGCCGGAGACGGGCCGGAGCGGGCGCCCGCAATGGCGCTGGCAAAGAAGCTGGGCGTGGATATCGCGTTTCCCGGTTCGCTGAGCCAGGCGGACCTGGTTGCGCATCTGCACGGCTGCGCGGTGTTTGCGTTTCCGTCGGTCGAGCGCAGCGAGGCGTTTGGCATATCCATTCTTGAGGCGCAGGCCTGCGGGAAACCGGTGGTGGCGACGCGGTTGGGCACGGGCGTCGAATACGCGAATCTCGACGGCGTGACGGGCGTGAATGTGCCGCCGCGCGATCCGGCGGCCTTCGCGGAGGCGGTGAACCTGCTGCTGGCCGATGCGCCGCGCCGCAACGCGCTGGGCATCGCCGCGCGGGACCGGGTTCGCGCGGGGTTTAACGTGGAGGCCGTGGCCCGCGCCGAATTTGACCTGTACCGGGAAGCTGCCCTGGAGAAAGGCCTGAATGCGGATTAACGATTATGTGCTGTACGCGCTGCTGCTGGGCGTGTCCACGGCGATGTCGCTGGGGCTGACCGCTGCGGCGCGGCGGCTGGCACTGCGCTGGAACATGCTGGACCACCCCGTCGGCCGCAAGGCGCACAG
>CAIJOU010000336.1 GCA_903822375.1 Candidatus Hydrogenedentota bacterium | reverse complement strand
TGCCCTGTTCCTTTCTGACGCATGCTCAAAACACCATGTTGAATAGATAACCGACGAGCAGAATGCCGCACCCGACCACCGACACGAAAACGGCGATCAGAGTCGGTTTCAGGACCTTGCGCAGGATGATCATCTCCGGAAGCGACAGGGCGATGACGGCCATCATAAAGGCGAGCACCGTCCCCAGCGCGGCGCCCTTGCCCAAAAGGGCCTGGACCACGGGGATAATGCCCGCTGCGTTGGAATACATGGGGATGCCAATCAGCACGGCCAGGGGCACGGACCACCAGGCATCCCGGCCCATGATGGAGGCCATGAAGTCTTGCGGGACGTAGCCGTGTATGCCCGCGCCGACAGCAATGCCCGCAAGAATGTACGGCCACACTTTGCCCACAATGTCGCGCACCGCTACAATCCCCTGGTCGATGCGATCCGTCCACGCCATATGCGTGTCGGTGCCGGCATCATCCCCCACGGGAACTGCATAGACCCAGTCCTCAACATGACGCTCCAGTCGCAGGCGCCCGATGACCCATCCGGCGGTAATGGCAATGGTCAGGCCGGTGCCCATGTACAGCGCGGCCACTTTCCAGCCGAACAGGCCGTAGAGCAGGACCAGCGCAATTTCATTGACCATGGGGGCGGAAATGAGGAAGGAGAAGGTGACGCCCAGCGGCACGCCCGCCGTGACAAATCCGATGAAGAGCGGCACGGCGGAACACGAACAGAACGGCGTGACCACGCCCAAGGCCGCCGCCAGAACATTGCCAAGCGATTCCCGTTTGCCGGCAAGCATTTTCCGAGTGCGCTCGGGCGTGAAGAACGTGCGAATCACGCCGACGGCGAAAACGATGAGCGTCAGCAGCATGAGCACCTTGGGCACTTCGAAAAGGAAGAATTCCACCGCTGCGCTGAGTGGTGCATCCTTGGGCAGTCCAGAAATACACTCGCATATCCACGGCTGCCCGTCGGGAGCGGAACTCACCGTGCCGCGCGGCAGACCGAGCAGCGAGTAGGTGAGCCACTTGGACACCGGGGCAAGACGCGCGTAGACAATCCACCACGCGGCAAGGAAGAAGACCATCGACGCGAGATACCGCAGCATGGCGCGGTTGCCATTTGAGAATTGAGATCTGAGATTTGAGATTTGAGATTTGGAACTTGAGGCCGGCAAGGCTGGTTGAAATGAATCGCGCATGGCCGTCTACTCCATCAACGCAAGCTGCTTGTTTGCATTCTCGCGAAGCACCCCCTCGATGCAACCGAAGAAGCTCAGCACGCAGGTGCAGCGAAGACGGTAGTAGACCTGGAGCCCGCGCTTGTCATCCTCCAGAATGCCCGCCTTCTTGAGCACCGACAGGTGCTTGGACACGGTGGAGAAGTCGGCGCCAATGGCCTCGCGCAGTTCGCAGACGCACCGCTCGCCCTTGGACAGCATGTCCACGATGTAAAGCCGCGTGGGGTGGGCGAGCGCCTTGGCGATTTCGGCACGAGCCTCGAACAAAGCCTGGTCTTTGGGGGTCATAGCGTTCTCCTGTATTCTACTATTTGGCATTATAGCCAAATAGTCGTCAAAATGCAAACCCTGGCAGCGAAGAACCCCAGTTGTGGTGTGGTTTCCCGACCACGCCACGCTTCCGACCGCGTTGTTGTGGCATGGACTCCCGACCATGCCACTCTTCCGACCGCAGGTCTCCTCTTCACCAGGCGACCGGATGGGAGTAGTGCTTGACTGTTGCGGACACTTGGGATACCCTCCTATCGATCGGGAGAATACATATTCCCTTTGAGCCCTTGGGTAACAAGTTCAGGGTGTTCCGCTACCGGAGGCGTTATGGCAATCTCCGCCGAGGTTCGTGTTTGGATGTTTGCCTTTCTGTCGACGGTTCTGCTTGTGCCCCTTTCAGGATACGGACAGGACACACAGGATATAAAGGTCCTATGTGCAAAGGCGGAAGCTAGGGATGCCATCGCACAATGCCGACTTGGAGACTGCTATTACGGCGGTCGTGAGGTGTCCAAGGATTTGGTGCAGGCGGTAAGATGGTACAGAAAGGCGGCGGAGCAGGGGAATGCCCAAGCACAACTGTCCCTGGGTCTTTGCTACCACAACGGTGAAGGCGTTGCCAGGGACATGTCACAGGCGGTGGAATGGTACAGAAAGGCGGCGGAGTCGGGAAACGTCCAAGCACAGGCTTCTCTGGGTCTATGCTGCTATAACGGTGACGGCATTGCCAAGGACTTTTCACAGGCAGTGAAATGGTACATGAAAGCGGCGAAGTCGGGGAACGCCCAGGCACAATACTCTCTGGGGCTTTGCTACCACAACGGTGAAGGAGTCGACAAGGACATTCCACAAGCGAAGGAATGGTACATAAAAGCGGCTGAGTTGGGGAACGTCCAGGCACAAGCAGCCTATTGTATGCTTGCTCAATCGGGGCTTTTCGATGTTTCCAAAATTCGCGGACTGCATTTCGCTGGTGTTACTGAAGAAATCGAGGAGCAGAGTTCCGGCTTCGTATCAAGGACCGACATTCATTACAAATGTGTGGTTCCGGGAGAAGAAATTCGCCCGATACTTGAGCATCTAATTCCGGTGACGGAAGAATATGACCGTGCGTTCAAGATCGGTTCGCAGCATGCACAATTGGATTATGATGGCAAAGAAATTGGCATTCACTGGATGGACGTTAAGATGAGGCCTAGAATAGTCTTGGTTGTCACCATCGACGGCAGGACGAAGCAAATGCTGGATGACCCCTATGGAGAGCAGTTCCTCGACAGTGTCAACAAACACTATGAGGAAACCGGCAGGACACCTCATCAGCCCAAGCCATGAAGCAAGACGCTTGGAAATGGGTGCAGCGTTGTTGTGGCGTGGTTTCCCGACCACGCCACGCTTCCGACCGCAGGTCTCCTCTTCACCAGGCAGTCTGTGAGATATTGGCATCGTTTCCCGCACTGTCGCCAAAGCTCATGCTTTTACGGGAGCGACCAAACGGGTATCCTTAGTCGGCTTGCCGCATGAACGGAAGTGAATATCACGCCAAAAGGAAGCTCTGCATGACGGAAGACTGGCTCTTTGAACTGCCCGATCTGCGGGACCGTGATTTTGCGGCACACAACGGTTCGAGCAAGGCGCTTTGGGCTGC
>CAIJOU010000335.1 GCA_903822375.1 Candidatus Hydrogenedentota bacterium | reverse complement strand
GATTCGGTCGGGCTTGCTCTGACCGGCAGGCAGGTAGAGCATGTCGCCCATGCCCACCAGCCGTTCCGCGCCTATTTCATCCAGAATGCAGCGCGAATCCACCCGGGAAGACACTTGGAAAGAGATGCGGGCGGGGAAATTCGCCTTGATGACGCCGGTAATAACGTCCACGGAGGGGCGCTGGGTGGCGATAATCAGGTGAATGCCCACGGCACGCGCCAGTTGCGCCAGCCGTGCAATGGCCTGTTCCACTTCGACCCGCGCCAAAATCATCAGGTCGGCCAACTCGTCGATGACGCACACGATGTACGGAAGTTTGCGCACCACATTATAGGAGGCGCCGTGGTCCTCGCCCTCGCCAACCATTTCAATCGCGCCGTTCTCGACGCTCTTGTTGTACAGTTCGATGTTGCGGATGCGCAGGTCGGCGAAAAGCCGGTAGCGCTCCTCCATTTCCGTGATCAGCCAGGTCAGCGCGGAGGCGGCCTTCTTGGCGTCCGTCACCACGGGCGTGATCAGGTGTGGAATGTCGTTGAAGATGGACAGTTCGACCATCTTCGGATCGATCAGCATCAGTTGCAGTTCGTCCGGGGTGAATTGCACGAGCAGACTCGCCAGCAAAGACTTTACGCATACGGTCTTTCCCGCGCCCGTGGCGCCGGCCACAAGCAGGTGCGGCATGCGCGTCAGGTCGGCGATGCACACGCCGCCGTCGATGCCCTTGCCCAGCGCAAGATTCAACTGCGCGGACTGGCCGGTGCGGAAGGTGCTGTGCTCCAGCAGTTCACGCAGCACCACCGGGTCGCGTTCTTCGTTGGACACCTCGATGCCGATGCGCGCCTTGCCGGGAATCGGCGCCTCGACGCGCACACCGCGGGCTTCCAGCGCCAGCGCGATGTCATCGGTGAGCGCAATGAACCGGCTCACCTTGGTGCCCGGCGCAGGCTCAATCTCGAAGCGGGTCACGGTGGGTCCGCGACGCACATCCGTCACGCGCGCCTCGATGCTGAAGGTTCGCAGCGTCTGCTCAAGCAGGTCGCTCATGTGCCGCAGCTTCTCGGTGAGATTGGGAATCACCCGCGGACGCGGCGGCTCAAAAAGGTCCAGCGAGGGGCGTGAGTAGTATTTCGGATAAATATAATCGTCGGGCAGGTCATCCGAGTCGGTGGTTCTGCGGCGGGGCCGGGCTGCCGCCTTGGCTGCCGGCCGGACCGACTCCTCGAACCCCGTGCGTATCACCGGCGCCTGCGGCGGCTCCACCGGCGCGATCTGCACAATCGGAGCAACCGGCGCAATCGGCGCAACCGGCGCTTCGGCTGTCGGCTGGACTTTGGGTGGCGTCGGCGCGGACAGTTTGGCGCGCTGCGGCGGCTCGTCGCAAATGATGGCGTCCATATACGGGTCCGCCGCTGCTTCGAGCAGCGCCGCCATGCCGTCCATCAGTTCCTCCCTGTCGTCCTCGATAACGGACGGGACAAGGCTCGGGGGCGCCTCCGCAACCGGAGCTTCATCAAAGACCAGTTCGGCGTTCTGCGGAATGAGCGGTGTCGACCACCGCCCCGGTTTGACCGGGGAAACGGGGATGGCCGTGTCCGGCGTCTCGTCCGCCACATCGGGTGCGCCGTCAAAAATAACCGAAAGGCCGGTCATCAGATGCCTGGCAGGCTCGGTGCGGCGCGCCTCCCTCCGTTCCTCGGGTTTCGGGGCATTCACTTCCGCGTCATCGGCTGCAGGCAGTCCGACACCGAAGGTGTGCAGGGTTGCATCTTGGTCAGAGAAGAGTTCCTCCTGCGGAAGGGGCGACATCTTTGTGAGCGACTTGCGCAGTTTGCGCTTGGCCAGCCAGCGCTGCCAGGTTCCGGCCATCCCCAGGAAGGTCATCATTATCAGGAATCCGCCGCGGGCGGCGGCCACAATGCCCCGCTTCGCATAAACCAGCATTTGGATGAACAGGAAATCCGTGGCGAGCAACAGCCCCACCAGGGTGAGCAGCAGCCCCACCACATGCGAGCTGATGTGGCCAAAGTGCGGCTGAAACACGCGCTCAGCCATGAATGCGCCGAAAACCCCGCCGGACTGCGTGTTGGACCAACCCGACACCACGTCCATTTGCAGCAGGCCCGCGACCGAACCCGCAAGCACCGCCACGCCGGCCAGCCGTGTCAGCGGCCGGTAATCCGCTGTGCGCTTGCCGCACAGCATCAGGAACCAAATGAAGGTGATGGCATAAAGCACATGCGAAGCGTCGCCCAGTGTGAACGCCGCCAGACCGGCGATGAAGGCACCCACCGGACCGATCATGTTCGGCACCTGAAGGATGCCGTCGATGGGCCTCCCTCCGGGTGCCCCCGACTCAAATCCATCCCCCGCAAGCGCCGCCACGAGAAGAACGGTCACGAAAAACATGACCACCGCACCGGCTTTGCATTTCCACTCTGTGCTTATCAGTCCGACCTTGCCCAATGCGCACTCTCCCTGACCGGGTCTACTATGCCCATGTCAAGGAAAATATTAGCAGAAGACTAATTATTTTGCAACCATATATTGTGGTCGACCCAAAGTTGCTTACAGAATGTGGTCTACGGCCGTTTCACAACCCCAATATACAGAGGCCTTGAATTATCGCACACAATTAGCGCCAGTCTTGTTCATGCGCGCTTATTTGCGCACTTTGCACATTATTATGGCAGAAACCGGCCAGTTCTTACTGCGGTTGCTTTACAACGTCCAGCCGTTGTTATAAGGCGGATTGACCAGCGCATTGGCCTCTTCGTCATTGGTAAACCGGAACGCCGCGCCGTCCCATAGGAGTTTGCGGTCTTTCAGGCGCATGGCCAGCACGCCCAACAACACCATCTCCGTAAGCGCGCCGCCGTACTCGAAATTGGAACTGGCCGGATTGCCGTCCTTGCAGGCGCGTATCCAGTCCTGCTCGTGCTTGCTTCCGCCGACCGTCACGCGCGGCAGGGTTTTGGGCGGCTGTTTGTACTCGGCCGCGTAGGCCTTGGGCAGCAGTGTGAGATTCCCGGCTCCGTGCGATGCGTGCAGAATGGTGCCTTTGTCGCCGATGAGCAGGGCACCGTTGCTGTCGAGCTTGTCTCCGGGCGCGAAGTCGCGCGGGATGGGCGGCTTGAGCCGTCCGTCATACCAGGTCAGGCTGACGGGCGGCATGTTGCCGCGCGCGGGAAATTCATAGCGCACGATGGACGCGCGCGGGAATGTTTCGCTTTCGACCAGTTTCTCCCAGTGCGTGGTGGTCGCCTGGACACTGGTGGGGTGTCCCAGCTTGAGTCCCCAAAAAGACGGGTCGAGAATATGGCAGCCCATGTCGCCCAGCGCGCCCGTGCCAAAGTCGTACCAGCCGCGCCACGTGAGCGGGCAGTACACAGGGTTGTACGGACGCTTCTTTGCCGGGCCCAGCCACAGGTCCCAGTTGAGTGTTTGCGGCACCGGCGGCGAGTCGCTGGGGCGTTTCACCACGGGGAAAGTCGACCATGGATCGCCGCCCACGGGACGGTCGCTCCACGCGTGCACCTCGCGCACGGGGCCAATGGCCCCGTCCTGTATCCACTCGCACAGGCGGCGGCTCTCCTCCGACGAGTGGCCCTGGTTGCCCATCTGCGTTTGCACTTTGCACTCGCGGGCCGTCTCCATCAGCGTGCGCACCTCGTGCAGGCTGTGGGCCAGCGGTTTCTGGCAATAGACATGCTTGCCGTGCCGCATCGCGGCAATTGCGGTGATGGCGTGGTTGTGGTCCGGCGTGGCCACAATCACCGCATCAATCTCCTTCTCCATGGCGTCGAACATCTTCCGAAAGTCGGTGAAGCGTTTCGCGTTCGGATAGGCCGCATAGGTCTTGGCCGCGTAGGCATCATCCACGTCGCACAGCGCCACGATGTTCTCCGTGTTGCTCGCGTCGAGGTTGCCCTTTCCCATGCCGCCCACGCCAATCCCGGCAATGTTCAGCTTCTCGTTGGGTGACAGTTTGCCGGGCACCACTTTGGCCGTGTTCACCCCGGTGGTCGCGCAGCCGGTCGCAAGGGCGCTCGTCGTCGCGGAAGCCAGAAACGCGCGTCGGGAAAGGATGCTGCTCATGGAAGTTCTCCTGTTTGGTTACGCGTCATATCAGTGCGGCCAGCGTAACCCACCGGCGCAATACAGTCAAGCGGCGGGTCGCACCCATCCCCCATCGCCAGGGCACCGCCGCGGCATTGACATCGGCTCTCGCCGTTGTGGACAATCAACGGACGGGCTGCGCGCAAGTCGGCCCGTCAACGAGGGGTGCCTGACAGGCATGAACCCAAATCACAACAAACTCTGCGGCCTGGCCGCGCTGGCGGCGGGAATCCTGCTGGGGATGGGTGTCTACGCTTTCGTATCCCTGCACCGGGAGCGGGATTCGGCACGGGCGCAGGAGCGCATCACCGCGGAGGAGAGGGACCGGGCGACAGCGGCGCGAATCCAGGCCGAGCAGGAGCGCGCCAAGGCGGAATACGCACGCGTCACGGCCGAGCAGGAGCGCAGCCGCGCGGAACATGACCTGTATTTCGCGGACATTGCACTTGCCCAGCGTTCCGTGCAGGAAAGCCGAATGGGGCAGGCGCGGGCACTGCTGAACGCCGCGCCAACGGCGCTGCGCGACTGGGAATGGATGCACCTGGCCCGGGAGGCCAATGCGGACAGCATGGCACTGCGCACCGGCGGCATGTTCGTGGCTTTCTGCGACGGCGGCAAGCAACTGGTCACGGCGCGGCCCGACGGAATGGTGGCCGCCAACGACCTTGCCACGGGCGAGATTGTGCGGACCCTTGTCGAGTCGGGCGGTTTCGGCAGCGCCGTGGCGGTGGATGCGGCGGGGGAGCGACTGGCGGTCTCCTCGGCCAGGGCCGTGGTGGTGTGGAACGTGGCGGATGGCCGGGAGTTGTTGCGCTTTGACGAGCCCGGCGACGCGCTGACCCGCAATTTCCTTTCCCTTTCGGCCGACGGCCGGCGTGCGGCGGCGCTCAACACAGACCGCACGCTGCGCGTATGGGATGTGGACTCACACGCGGTCGTGTTCGAACGTCCTGTGCGGTCACAGCAGGGATTCGAGATTTGGCTGTCGCCGAAAGGCGACCACCTGCTGCTGGCCAGCAGCGATCTCGGAGATGCCGGCCTGGTGCGGACCGTGTCACTGCTTGACCTGCCTTCGGGCAGAAAGGCGGGCCAGATCGATTTGGGCGATGTCGTGTCGCTGCACGGCGCCGCATTCAGTTCCGACGGCGCGCGGGTCGCGCTGGCGCTGGACAACGCCGCCCAGGTGTGGGACACGAAGGAATGGAAGCAGATTCGGGAGATTGCCGGACATTTCAGCCAACCCGACACCCTGGCGTTCAGTCCGGACGGCGCAATGCTGGCGGCGGGCACCATGGACGGCGACGTGATTCTCTGGAACCGAACCAACGACAGTGAGCAGCGCGTTCCCCGCGCGCACCTGGAGACGGTGCGCAAGGTCGCGTTCCGACCGGATGGAAAGTGGCTGGCCACGGCGGGATTCGACCGCATCGCGCGCATTTGGGAATGCCCCTCCCTGCATCCGGTCCAAACGCTGCGCGGCCACGACCGCCCCCTCTTCTCGCTCGCGTTCAATCCTGCGGGTGACAAACTCGCCACAGGCTCGTTCGACGGCACCGCGCGGGTTTGGGACCTGACCCGGGAGTTGCAATATGTCACGCCCGGCACTGTGTCCACCAGCGGGGCGACGGGGATTGTCGCCGGTTCGGTGGGCGGCGGGATCGCGCTGTGGAGCGCTGAAACGGGCGTGCGAACCGCCACGCTGGATACCGCCGGCGCGAAGGTGAAACTGCTCGCCTTTGACCGCGCGGGGGCACGGCTCGCATCGGCCGTCGAGACTGCCCCGCGGGACCGGGCACTGCTGCTGTGGAATGTTGCCGACGCTTCGGCCGCATCCCGCATCCCCTTGTCGGCCGACGCGGACCGGGTCGGTTTTACGGGCGCACAGGACCAGTTTGTCGCCGTGCGTGCCGGGTCATGGCTGGACGTGTATGATGCGGCCTCCGGTGCCGTTGTTTCGAAACTGGCCGGGGTGGTGGACCTCGCTTTCCGCGGCGACGGCACCCAGCTTGCCGTGTGCACGCTGCCCGAAGACCCGACGCTGATGCGCGGACAACAGGACGTGATTCTGTACGACACGGCCTCCTGGACCAAGGCGGCGCAGTTCAGCGTGCCCACAAGTTTCACCGCGGCGCTGACTTGGTCGCCCGACCAAAAGCGGCTCGCGCTCGGCGCGCAGGTGCTCTCCGAGAAAGAATGGCGCGGCGGCGCGTACCTGTGGAACCTGGACCATCCTGAAACACCCCAGTGGCTGCAGGGCCATGACTCGCTGGTCTGCTCGATTGCGTTTGATCCGGCGGGTGCGCATCTCGCCACCGGCGGAAAGGACGGCCGACTGGTGCTGTGGCAGACGGACTCGGGAACCGAGCAATGGCGGGCAAGCGCCCATGGCAGCGACATTCAGGATGTCGCCTTCAGCCCCGAGGGCACGCGCATCGCCACGGCCGGCCGTGACGGCAGCTTCAAGTTGTGGAGTGCGGAGGACGGAAGGGAGGTATTGACGCTCTCGACGGCCGCAACGGGGGGCAACGATGCCACTCCCGCCAAACTTTGCTTTGACCGCGGGGGGCGGTACCTGCTGACCATCACCGAACCGGTCCTGCAACCGCCCCTGTTTCGACTGGCGCTTCCCCGGCAATTGGCGCAGTCATCCGGCAACACGCTGCTGGAACGGGTCGAGGTGTGGAAACGCACGGGAAAACCGTAACACCACGCCGCGGGTCGTGGCGTGGGTTGTGGTGTGGTCGGGAAACCGCGCCACAACTGGGTGCGCTCCGTCCGCCGCGGCGGACTGCGCACACCCTACGGATGGGCAAGGGCGTGACGACGCTGCAACCATGCGGCGAAAATGGTCGAGGCTATAAGAACCACTGCAATGCCCGCGAGTGCCAGGCCCACTGCAACCCGCATCGAGCTGAAGACAAAGTGCACCTCGCTGGACCCCGCGGGAACGACAATGGCCTTGAACGCATTGTTGGCCGGGAGAATGGGCACTTCCCTACCGTCCACCGTGGCTTTCCAGCCCGGATAGAAACCGTCCACAAACAGCAGCACCCGCGGCCCGGGAAGGTCGGCCAGATGCAGGTCAACCTGGTTGGCGGTTTGTCGCATGATCCGAATGTGGTCCTTCTCATCGCCGGCGTCGGTCACCATGCCCGCGGCAGTAATGAGCAGGTCGTGGAAGGGCTCGGTGAAATCGACCCGCAGGAACACCTGCGACCGTTCACTGTCCGGCATGGGGAACTCGAAGGTTTTGGGCTCGTCCGCTTTCAGGGTGGTGTCGCACTGGATGCCGAACTGCATGTCTCCGGTGGCCAGGTTCTTGAACACGGGGAAGAACTTTATGGGACCCTGCCCGACAACGGTCAGGAAGAGGGACGCGTGCCGCCCGTCGGGAGCCACCTCGCCTATGGTGGCGGTGGTGTTGGGATCTTTCATTATCTCGTGCTTTATCAACAGCGGGCGGCCGCCGCTGAGCAGACTGGTTTCACTTCCCTTTTCCGACAGACCCGTCTCGGGAATCTGGTCCATGGTGACGGCAGGCAGCGGCAGGTCCCCCGCGCCGGGCAAAAACACCACCCGCGCGGAAGGATAGAGCCGTTGGTGTCCGGGCAGCGGACCGGGGCAGTACTCTTTCGCCAGCCAGAAGCGGCGTTTCAGAAACAGGTTACCCCGCTGGCTCATGGCGCTGGGTTCGAAGGCCCCCACCGACCGCACCAGGTATTTGTCCGGCGGTATCACGATGGGGCTGATGGTGCTTCTTGTCGCGAGCAGATGCAGCGGGTCATAGCCGTTCATGACATACTGAAGAAAGTAGAGGCGCGTGTCGGGCTGGGCGTCGGTTATGCGCCGGTTCTCCAAAGAATAGTTCATTCTTGAGCCGAGATTCTGCAGGGGGGCCGGGTAAATCATCGCACCCTGCATCATGTCCGGAAGGAGCACGCCGTTCCACGCCAAAATCTCGCCAAGAACGAACATCGCCGCGACAATGCCGGTAAGCAGGTGTTCGCGAAGCCACAGCCCCAGCAACGCAACCGCCAGGGCCATGGCGGGAAGCGCCACGGCAACGCGCGAGGCGGGGTGGGTGCCCGGCGGAGCGGCAAACAGCAGCGTCGCCAGCACGGCGCCGCCCACGGCAACGGTCACGGCGGACAGGACCGCCCGGCGGCGCAGGGAAACGGAGGACTGCATTACCGCGTCCAGTCCCCAACCGGCCAGCATCGCCAGGGGCAGGCAACCCACGGCCATGCCCCGGCCCGGGTTGTTGCTGATAAACGGGGCCACGGCACGAATCACACGCCCGAACAGCAGGGGCTCGGAAACACTCAGGTCCAAGACCAGGGCAAACAGGAAGAACCAGCGCAGCCCATTCCAGCGCGGCTTGAGAAGCAGGGCCAACACGGCAAAGGAGACCACCGCCGCGCCGCCGCCCCGGATGCCCTCGTATGCCCCGTGACCCTCATAGAAGATCAGGGCCTTGACGAGTTTCCAGCCATAGCCCAGCGGCGCAAGATCCTCCACGCCGGCCCCGGCACCGGCACGGCCGGTGTGCCGGGCGAATTCGGCCAGGGGCAGCAGCAGCGGTGCGGCCAGCATGCCGGAGACAACCATAACGCCCGCAAAGAGCGCGGCGCCCG
>CAIJOU010000334.1 GCA_903822375.1 Candidatus Hydrogenedentota bacterium | reverse complement strand
GTCATCAGCCAGAACCCGGCGGCGAATCAGCAGGCGACCTATGGCAGTACCGTGGCGCTGGTGGTTTCCACAGGTGTGTGCAATGTGACGGTACCCAGCGTGTCTAGCAAGACACAGTCTGCGGCAGGCGGCGATTTGCAGGCTGTTGGCCTTTCCGTCGGCACGGTGACGGAGGAGTGCAGCAACACGGTTGCGGCGGGTCTCGTCATCAGCCAGAATCCGGCGGCGAACCAGCAGGCTCCTTACGGCAGTGCCGTGGCCCTTGTGCTTTCCACAGGTGTGTGCAATGTGACGGTACCCAGCGTGCTCGGCAAGTCGCAGGTTGCGGCAGACGGCGATTTGCAGGCTGTTGGTCTTGCCGTTGGCACGGTGACGGAAGAGTGCAGCAATACTGTCGCATCGGGTCTCGTCATCAGCCAGAACCCGGCGGCGAACCAGCAGGCACCGTTCGGCAGTGCGATAACACTGGTCGTCTCGACTGGCCCATGCAATGTGCCCGTGCCGGAGGGAGTTGGCCAAACAGAAGCCGCAGCAGAGGCGGCGCTTGTTGTCGCCGGACTCACACTCGGCACAGTGACCGAGCAGTGCAGCGACACGATTGCCGCCGGCATGGTTATCAGCCAGGTTCCTGCCGCGGACGAACAGGTGCCTGTGGGGACTTCCGTTGCGCTGGTGGTTTCCAATGGGCCCTGCAAGGCGGTCATGCCCGACATTCTTGGCATGACCCGCACCGAGGCTGAAGCGGCGGTTCATGGTGTCCATCTTGAAGTGGGTCTTGTGGTCAATGACTACAGCGACACGGTTCCGACGGGGCATGTGCTTTCGCAAAGTCCTGCCGCCGGCGCGCAGCTTGACTATGGCATAGCGGTGAGTTTCGTGATCAGCCTCGGTCCAAACGCGATTGTGCCCGATATTTCAGCAATGACTGTTGCACAAGCGCAGGCGGCCCTTGCAGCCATAGGTTTGGTGTGCCAGGTCACGGAAGAAGCCAGTGACACCGTGCCTGCCGGGGCGACTATCCGTCAAGAACCCGCAGCAGGCACGTTTGTGCCGCCGGGTTCAACGGTGATTCTGGTGGTCTCGACAGGGCCGGACAACACCGGTTGCGGTTGTTTCGGATGCAGCAAGGCGGGCGTGGGCAAATCCACTCTGGAGAGTCTGGGCAAGGCGCTCGGTGACCTGTTCCTGCTCGGCCTGAGTGTAATGACGTTGACGGCCATGTCTCGCTTCAAGAAGTAAGGCGGACGTACAGACGGGGCTTACACGTCTGCTTGACAGATTTCGCCCCGGTGTGCCCGTAAGGGTGCGCCGGGGTTTTCTGCTGGTAGGCAACGGGCTTTTCTACGACGGTGGCGGCGTTTCGACGACTATGGCTCAGGCCACGTTCTTCTCTTGTGCCATATCCTGTGCCATTGCCACCAACTGTCCACGGTCCACAGCCCCGGTGCGCGTTTTGGGCATCTCATCCAATATCGAAATCTGCAGACTTTCCGCCTGGGACGCATGGCCTTGGCTCAAACCGCGCAACGCTTCAAGACCAATCGATGCATTGGGTGCAAGCACCACAAAAGCATGGGGGTTGGGCACCGTCAGTACGCAAACCTCAGCGACTTCCGGATGGGAGAAAAGCAGTGATCCAACTTCTCGCGGGTTCATAACACAGCTACTCCGACAGATTGTGACACAAATGCATCTCTTTCCTTAAAGGCTGGAATGCCTTCCCGCTCCGCACCATGTCATTATTATGCCATTTTCTCTCCTCAAACTGCAAATGGTCGGGTGAGAATTCCAATAAAAGGTTGTGGTGCCGGTGGATGATCACCGTGTGTAACCTCATTGGGGGGGCATGGCCATTACTGTATTGGATGCCGGGGCTGTCCGGTTCCAAGGTAAATCAACAACGGGTCGTGTCCCCTGGGGGACATGAAACAAGGAGTACGAAGATGAGAAAAGGCACACTGATACCGGGAGCGGCAATCCTTCTGGCCCTCGTTATATCGCTGCCGGTTCTGGCAGCGCAGAACGGCGCGGCCGGAAAAGGGGAGGGGATGCAGCGTCTGATAGCGGCCGACGCCAATGGTGACGGGCGCGTTACCTTCGATGAAGCCAAGGCAGCCTTTCCAAAAGCAACGCGGGAACAGTTCAACAAGATGGACCGCAACCAGGACGGCGTCCTAAGCCGCGCAGACATGCCTCAGGCAAAACGCCAAGCGGGGAGTAACCTCGGCGAAAAACTTCAGCGTCTGCGCGCCGCAGACAGGAACAACGATGGGCGAATCACTTTTGACGAGGCCAAGGCCGCATTTCCGAAACTTACCCAGGAACGTTTTGCCAAACTGGACAAGAATGGGGACGGTGTGCTTTCCATGGAAGACCGACAGCAGGGCGGCAACGGAAAGTTGGCGCAACGATTGAAGCAGGCCGACGCGAACGGCGACGG
>CAIJOU010000333.1 GCA_903822375.1 Candidatus Hydrogenedentota bacterium | reverse complement strand
GGCCTCGGACCTCTGAAATTAAGGGAAAAGGGCTTCCAAATGAGCCCTTTTCCCATAAGGGCACCTTGATGCGCGCAAAACGCACGGATTCGCACGGTTTTCGGAGGAAGCCCGCTTACCGCCTTCTCTGGCAACCCGCGCGCGAACATTTAACATCAGCCAGACCGCAGCCCTCCTGCGCAAATGCCCTTTTCTAAACAAAAAAGGCAGGGGTAAAAATGACACCACACACCAAAATAGACCTAAACATCGGAAAGATTGCCAGGCTTGAAGACCTGGACGAACTGGCCAAAGTGTTCTTTCCTGGGAACAAGAACCACCAACACTGCTTTCTCGCCATTTTCGTGGCACTCAAATGGGCGCCAGACCAATTCCTGCCGACACTGGAGCCCATCGCAGACAAACACAACATCAGCGGGCGCACCCTTGAAACCGTCCGCGCCAAAATGCGCAGACTCGGCATCATCGACCACGTCAGCCGGTTCAACCGGAAACACGGATATCGCGAAGGCTGGGTTTTCTCCAAGAGGTGTGAGCATAGTCTTGAAGATTTGTCCAAACATGTAACCAAAGCAAAGGCGCCCCGAAGCCCTTCTCAGGAACAAAAGGATCGGGACGCCTATCGGTACCTGTGAAAACCTAATCGTCAAATGTCAGCCTTGATTCCTCTCTCGTGCCAACATCGCATATCAAAGTACTGTTAAGTCTTGACGCGGACCCTCCCCGCTTCCGATCCGGCAATGCTGGAACCGGACTTGACGGGGGCAGGATAGCCGGCGTCTCGTATGGAATCGGCACGTATACAACCTCGCGTTCCGGCGCAGGGTGTATATGGGAAACATTTATCGTTGGAGAATAGACAGATGTCCAACTCTGGCTTTGAGTTATCGTATTACTCGATTGGCAAACAACCGTTGGCCGTCCCCAGTGATGGAAACCCCAGAAACATCCGCCCAATGCAATCGGCACGACAAAGAACAAAGACAAAGGGAAGAAAAGCATGGTGAGGATTAGGCTGATCCCTAAACCTCCAAGGACCAGCACCGCCCCTAACAGGCGCTCGAAACCAATTAGCCCAATTAGGACCGCAAGAAACACGGCACCTACGATCACCATCGCCGATTGGTCCGAAGTCAGTCCTGAATCAAGCGCCATCGCTGGACATGAGAATAAGACAAACAATAAGCTCGCCACAATTGCCCGTTCCTTCTCGAGCATTCGAATTATGTTGCTCATGGCTGAACCTCCTTAAGGCTATCGACACAAACCAATGTACTTAGCATCACCTGCCTATACCGACGCCACCAGCCGCCAGATCGTGCGGACCTTTTGGAAAGACACCTGGTACGACCGTATGCCTGTCCGGCGGTACGGGAATTGGTATCGCATTAGGCAATGGGAGTATTGGACACTAGCCCCTCAATTACCTTTACAGGAAGCGACGAGGACAATTCGCGCGTCTTGCCGTACCGGCCCTTGGACATAACCCGCGCACAGATTAGGCCATACAGATCCATGAAACTTACCATGTCGGAGAAACGCCGCTGCGTCAAGGGGCGGACCGAGGCCGCTTCGCAGACCTGCCGGTAGTACTCGAATGCCGTACCGGTGGAAATCCGGTTTCTATGTTTCCCGAGACCGGCATAGCACCCCTGCAAGGCCAGCCGTTGTTGCAGCGCCAGAGACCGGATCAACTCCTCGGTCTTGTCCACTTCAATGCTGTGTTCGGCGATATCCACCTCCTCCTCAGTGAGACGCCCGGAACGTTCTTCCGCCACTTTGACAGCCTTCGACAATAATTCGACAGCTTTTCGAGCATCACCTGTTTCGCGCGAAGCGTAGGCCGCGATCTTTCGGATGGCACCCTCATCGACCCTGGAAACATCCAGGGCCTTCTCCACACGCAATCGCAGTATTTCCAAAAGATCCAAGGCATCATAGGGTTCGAAGATCATATCCTGCTTCTTCAGCACGGACACGATCCGTGGGTCCAGGTTCTTCTCCCATTCCAGGCGGTTCGTAAGAAACACGTAGAAAACGCGTACAGGAATGCGTTTGGGAAAGGTCTTTGCCAAAAAGGTGAGAAATATATCGGCATCCGTTGTCACATTGTCCGCCTCATCGATCAAAATGCACAGGAAGCCCGTCGCATTCATAAGTGCCGCGACAATCATCTCCTGCATTTGCTCCAGCGCAATTCCCTTGCGATACCGCCGAACAGACCCATCCAGTGCAATTGCGAGTTCATTGAACGCGCCAAAACAACTGCGCGGCGTGGTCAGATCAACATAGCAATACCGGAAAGCAATCCCCTGCATTTCGCATATGTGCGCCAGCGAGGAGAGGAAGTGCAGCGACGTGACGCTCTTTCCGGTACCGCTTGGGCCATAAATTAGGACGTTGGGTGGGAGATAGCCGCCCATGATGGGGGCCATGAAATTGGCGAGACGTTCGAGTTGCTTGATGCGGATGTTGCGGTGAAAGATTTCGTGAAGGACGGCAACGCGTTCGGGTTCCGGAAGCTTTTCGTCGTCGAGAAACGAGGAATGCAAAGCGATCTTTCGGGCGCCGGCCGAAGCAAAGGCGTGCCTGATCATGGCTTCTGTACCTCGGGAAGACGGTGGGGCCAAACGTGGACTGGAAGTTTCCTGCATCATGCTGCAAATGAAGAGCACCGGAATAGATAAACTTTTCCGGACACCGCACAGTGGTTACACGTTGCAAAAGAGACGGAGAAGATTTCCGATGGAACGCTTGGGAACTCTTCTTCTTTATCTTCTCTATTTTCTTT
>CAIJOU010000332.1 GCA_903822375.1 Candidatus Hydrogenedentota bacterium | reverse complement strand
GCGTCGGGGAATTTGTCCGCCTCTTTCTTGCCGTAGTTGAACCAGAGAATGCCCTTGGCGCCCTGGCCCAAGTTGAGCACCAGTTGCCCCGCCAGTTCGTCCGGTGTGGGCACGGTGCGCTTGGGGCGTTCGCCCCAACCCGCAATGCCTTGCGTCCACACCCAGATGGGGTGCGGCTCGGCGGCGCGCTTGAGGTCGCGCGTGTAGATTTGTGTCTCCTCCAACCGTGTGCCGTAGAACTTCTTCCAGATGCTGCTCGACGGCGCCGTCACGCAGTAGTGGTCCTGGCAGGCGATGTCCGTGATTGGCGCATATTCAAAGAACTTGATGTTGCGGCAGAGCGTGACAAAGCTCGGCTTGGTGCTGTCATACTTGCGCACCATCTGCTCGCACATGAGCATGACATTGGGCGGCGTGGACCAGTCGGGTTCATCGGCCAGACCCCAGCAGACCACGTTCGGGTTGCCGGTGAACTCGCGCAGCGTGTCCACCTCGGTCGGCACCTCGGTGTGCACGATGGCGTTGTGCCCGTACTTGGGCGCAAGCTCGGCAAAGAACTTGTCCGTCTTCTTGCCGCCGCTCACGCCCGTGTCGATGTGCATGCGGCGCAGCGCGGGCAGGTTCTCCTCGGCACTGTTCCACGAACCGATGGGAAACACGTCCTCAAAGGCGCGTCGATGCCCGCAAACGGTGCGGTCGGGACCACCGCCCGTCACGGGGATCTTCACTATGAGCATGGATGCCGGAGCCGCTGCGGCGGCAAGGGTTACATGGGCAATCGCATGCCCCGGTCCGGGCAGCTCCTGCCCAACCCAGTCGCACGCGGCCACCTGCGCCCCGGCAATCTCCAGTGCACCCAGCTGCACCTTGTCCCCGCCCGCGTTGCGGACATGGACCTCCAGTTCCTTCATGCCCGGCAGCACGCGGATGTGCGTGATCTGGACCGGGTCCGCCTCCAGCGTGGTCTCGACTTTCCCGGCCACGCCCTCTTTCCGGTCAATGAGGGCAAACTTGCAGGGCTTGCCGGGGGCGAAATCGTCGGTGATGCCGTTGATTTCCCACACGCCGCTCTGGCCCGGCGCCACCGTGTTGCCGTAGTTCCGGTCCCATGCAACAAACCCGTTCAGCCGCCAATAGGACGTGTCCTTGCCATTGAGACGGTAGAAATAGAAGTGGACCGGCTGGTCCGAAACGTTCGTGTAATACACATAGATCAGACCGCCCTTGTTGAGGTGGTCACTCTCGGACTCCCTGATCTGCTTTGTATCGAACACCGCCGGCCGGTACTGAACGGCATCAATACGCAGCTTCTGCGCGCCGCGCTCCGGGCCTTTCATGCCTATCTGGGCGGATTGGGCGAGGGCGGTCGAGGAGACAACGAGAACAAAAGCTGTGAGACAAATCAATCTGCGCATTCTGGGTTCTCCATGCAAGGATTTCGGCTGTGCTGCTGGGAGCACCGGCATCCCTGCCGGCTGTTTGGTGCGGTTGGCCGGAAAACATCGGATAAGACCATAGGCGAAGGCATCCCGTTTCACAGTGCCGCGAATTGCGCGCTGGATTCCGGACCGTCGCAGGCAATACCATTGCCGGGTTCAACCGGAAAGGCGGGACGATGGGTCAGTTTGGCTTCATAGACTTGATGGTCGTGGCGGTTTACTTCGCGGCGATGTCCATCATGGGCTGGTACTTTGGCCGGCGCGCAAAGACGACCGAGCACTATTTCGTCGGTGGACGGGCCTTTCCCGGCTGGCTGGTGGGCGTGTCGCTGTTCGGCGCGACCATCAGTTCGATCACTTTCGTGGCCTATCCGGCCGACGCGTTCAAGACCGGCTACCTGCGCTATGTCATCTGCATCACGCTGCCCTTCGCGGTGCTGATTGCCTCGCGCTTTTTCGTGCCCTTCTTCCGGCGCGGCAAGATTACCTCCGTGTTCGAGTACCTGGAGAGCCGCTTCGGTCCGCGCACGCGCGTCTACGCCGCCTGCGTGTTCATCATCTCCCAGTGCTTCCGCATCAGCCTGATTCAGTTTCTCGTGGCGCTGCTGGTCCACCGAATTACCGGCTGGGACGTGTCGTGGTGCATCCTGGCCGGCGGCGTGGTCACGGCCTACTACACCGTGGTCGGCGGCATCGAGGCGGTCATCTGGACCGATTTCGTCCAGTCCGTCATTCTGACCATAGGCGGACTGTTTATCCTCGCCGTAATCCTGTACCGCCTGCCGGGCGGCCTGCACCAGATGCTTTCGGTGGCCTGGACCGACGGCAAGTTCCTGCTGAACGAAAAGGTCGCCGACGGCACGCTCAAGCCGATCCCCTGGGGTTTTGCCCTCAGCCACAAGACCGTGGGGATGCTGCTGATTGTCGGTCTGTTCCAGTGGCTTGGCGAATACAGTTCCAACCAGGAGAATATCCAGAAGTACTGCAGTGCCCGCTCCGCAAAAGATGCACGGCAGGCCATATGGCTGTCCTGCCTCTTCTGCGTGCCCACCTGGGGCTACTTCATGTTCCTCGGCACGGGGCTGTATGTGTTCTACAAGGTCTTTCCCGATCCCGCCGCGGCGGCCATGCTCGCGGGAACGCGCAAGGCCGAGGAGATTCTGCCCTATTTCGTGACGACCCAACTGCCGCCCGGCACGGGCGGCGTCGTGGTGGCGGCGGTACTCGCCGCCGCCATGTCGAGCATGTCGTCGGCCATGAATTCCATTTCCGCCGTGGCGATCACCGACCTGTACAAACGCCACATGGTTACCGGCAGCGATGACACGCACTACGTGCGCGCTGCGCGCCGGGTCACGCTGGCTTCCTCGGTCATCATGGTTGGCGGCGCTTACATCCTCTTCAAGGCCGACACCATGACCCTGCAGGATTTGTGGACCGAGTTCCAGTCCATCATCGCGGGCGGCCTGGTGGGGTTATATTTGCTCGGCTTCTTCACCAAGCGCGGCGACGGCCGCGCGGTGGGTATTGGCATTGCCTTTGCGGTGCTTTTTTCCCTGTTCATCTCCGCATCGGGCCTGGGCTGGCTGCCGTCCGGTGTCACGGCAACGCTCAACGCGCACTTCGATTCGTATTACACCGGCATTGCGGGAAATGTGGTCATGTTCGCGCTGGGTTATGTGCTGGCGTTGTTCCTTCCAAGACGGGACGACAACCTGAAGAACCTGACCGTCTGGACACAGGACGGATTGCCGCTGGATTGACCACGGAAATGGTGGAACCCACTTTTTGGAGTGCGGTGGCAAAGCGCAGCGTCGACACCGCTTTGGCGGGCCCAATGCACGAGATCAGCCAAAGCGGCGTCGTTGCCGCCGCAGTCCAAAAGGGGAAAGTCAGAACCTCAGGTCCCGCTCTCCCGCACGGATGCGACCGAGATACTCCAGCGCCCTTGCGCGCCGTTTCTCGTGGGGGACATTGAGGATCTCCCTGGAGATCATCTCCTGGCCCAGGACGCGCAGTTCATCGTCGGCGTAATCGGTCAGGTACTCCTCGAAAGTCAGTAGGGCGTTGGGCAGGCAGAAGTTGCCGATTTGACCCGATTTTGCCAGCGGCATGAATCGGTCACCCGTCCGCCCTTCACGATAGCAGGCGGTGCAATAACTGGGAACATAACCGTCTTTCACCAGGCCTTTGATAACGTCGGCCGGCTTCCGGTGGTCCGCGAGGTTAAACTGCGGTTTCTCCTCGTTCCCCTCCTCGTCGACCGTGATCCGCCGGGCGTAGCCCCCGACGCCGACGCACGACCCGGCGCTCATCTGGGAGATGCCGATCTCCAGCAGTTCCTTGCGGAACTCGGCGCTTTCCCGGGTGGACAGGATCATGCCCGTATAGGGAACGGCCAGCCGGATGACGGCGACCAGCTTCTTGAAATCGCGGTCGTTCACCACATGCGGGAAGTCGTCATAGTTGACGCCCTCCGCCGGCAGGAGCCGCGGGAAGGAAATCGTGTGCGGGCCCACCCCGTTGACCGCCTCCAAATGCTCCGCGTGCATCAGCAGGGCCACGGTCTCATAATGATACTCGTACAGACCGTACAGGGGGCCGAGGCCCACGTCGTCGATGCCGCCCCGCACCGCCCGGTCCATCGCCTCCGTGTGCCATTCGTAGTCATGCTTGGGTCCGCTGTGAAGCGCCAGATAGGTCGGCTTGTGGTAGGTCTCCTGGAAGAGGAGGTAGGTGCCGATGGCGGCCTCCTTCAGTTTCCTGTAGTTCTCCTCCGTGGTCGCGGCGATGTCCACATTCACCCTGCGGATGGACCCGTTCTTGAACTTCTCGCTGTAGACCGTCTTTATGCATTCCAGCACATAGTCAATCGGGCATTTCTCGTCATCCTCCCCCGCCTCGAGAAGCAGGCGCTTGTGGCCCATGGCCTCCAGCGCCCGTATTTCCGCGCGCAGCTCCTCCTGGCTCAGTTGATGCCGGCCGATTTTGTTCGCGCAGCGGTAGCCGCAGTACTTGCAGTTGTTCACGCAGTAGCTCGACAGATAGAGCGGGGCGAAGAGAACGATGCGCTTTCCGTAAATCCGTTCCTTGACCTCCCGCGCGATGGTGTACATCTTCTCCAGGGTCCCGTCATCGTCGATTTCCAGAAGCACCGCCGCCTCCCGGTGGGTCAGCCCGGCGCAGGACCGGGCCTTCTCGAGGATGCGATCAATCTCGGCGTCGTCCCCGACGAGCTTCCGTGCGGCGTCAATGGACTCCAGCACTTCCCCGTCGTCAATGAACTCCGTTGCTTTCATGGATTCCACACTGTACATGGGACTGCTCCTTCGAACGCCGTTACTGCCGCGCTCGCTGTTTCTCTTGCAGCTTCAATATCCTCATATCGCCGAAATACCCGACCCGGACCGGTCCACGGGGTTCGCGGACATCCCTCAAGGTCACAATTCCGGGCGGTTCTCCTTGGTGACCATGGATTTTACCGACGCGCCCGCAATGCGTCCCAGGCGCCCCGTCAGCGCGCTGATCTCGTCGTTGCTTCCGTCCACAATCAGCGTGATGACCGACAGGCCGCGCTCCCTGTAGGGGATTCCCATGCGTCCCACAATAAGTCCCGCGCATTCGTGCAGCACCGCGTTGACCCGTTCGGTGCACTCAAGGTTCTCTATCACGATGCCGACAATGCCTATTCTCTTCTCCATGTCGCGCCTTTCTTTCAAACAAAAAAAGCCCCCTGTCCGCAGCTTCGGGCGGAAAGGGGGCCTGTGTAAACACAGATTGACACGCATGCCAAATGCACGCCTTCCCGCTCGGAAACACCTTGCGGTCGGGTAAGCCAACCACGCCCTGTGCGGCAGGGAACGCGTTCCGAGCGGGCACATTGCGACGTATTGAACGTTACTTCGACACCAGAATTCTAACACACGCCGCGCAGGGCGCACAAAGGAGGCTCCCGTCCTTAATCGTCGGATAAGGAGACGTCCGTATTGGGATGCCCTTACAGGGCAGCCAAAAGCGGCACCTCTGACCCAGGGGCGCCCGCACCCTTTGGGTGACGGGCGGCCCTGGGCTGTCGTCGGTTGTCCCTTTGGGACAAAGCTTTCTCGCGGACGGGCAACCATAATGGTGTGTGGGGAACGTACCCCGCCGCGCATATCCTGCCGGCCCTGCCCCCCTCGCCCATCGACGCGCTGCTGGCTGTCGTGGGTTGTCCCGTTGGGACAAAGCTTTCTCGCGGGCGGGTGGCTATGGTGCCGCGCGGGCCTCTACTGTCGCGCAAACCTGAACCGCCGCGCCTTCTGTGGCCGCAAAGCTAAACCTGTGTTTGACGCGCCAACCGAAATCACGCATCCGAACTCTTTTCAACGGTGGTTTGGCGGGGTGAGCGGGGTGGACTCAAACTTGGACAGCAGAAGCGGCTTCACAAGAGGGCGTATTCTGCTGACCATCATCCGGCGGAGGGACGGACGACGGCATTGGCGCGGATTTTCCCAGGACGCTGAAAGCGTCATCCAATACAGCCCCGGGCCGCATGCTGCCTGAAAGGCAGCTGCGCCCCGGGGTAACGACCGCCCCCTGCAATCGTGCCCTGAAGGGGCAACCCAGCCCTGTGCCCGCGCAGCGCCTCTTCTG
>CAIJOU010000331.1 GCA_903822375.1 Candidatus Hydrogenedentota bacterium | reverse complement strand
GCGTGGATCACAAAAGCGCGGTTGAAATATGCGTTGGCGGGTGCCGGTGCCGTGTATATTATCCTTTTCATAGGCTACCTCGTCTATGCGGGGACAGGCACGTCAACACCCCGGGGACCTTCGGAACTGGAGGCACATCCGGAAAGACAGGCTGAAATAGTGGCGCGCCGCCGGGCGGAGGAACTTCGCGACCAACTCGAACTCACCGAAGACCAAACCCAGAAAATAGCCGCCATATACCTCAAATACGATTCCGAGCAACCCCCTGAAGGCGATCGGCGTGAACGCTGGCGCGCGCAACAGCAGGACATAGAAGCCGTGTTGACGCCGGACCAACGGGAAAAGTGGGAGCAGATACGGGCACAGTTTCGGGGACCGGGCGGACCGGGTGGTCCCGATGGATTCGGCGGACCGGGCGGCATGCGCTCGCCGGGCGCACCGGGTGCGCCGGGCGGAGCACCGGTACAAATTACGCCCGAACGCATTGAGAGCCTCAAGCAAAGCATGACGCCCGAACAGCGGGAACGTTTTGAAAAGGCTTCGCAGCGCTTGCAGCAGATGCGCGGTGGAGGCGGCCAACGCGGCGGCGGACAGGGCGGACAACGCGGCGGGCGGGGCCCGAGACAGGGCAGGCCGGAACAGCAACAATAACTGTGCAAAGCGCCCGCACCGCAACAGGACAAGGGCGTTGGAGATACCACGCAATGAAGAGTACCGGAACGAAAAGACACGGCTTCACCCTTATAGAACTGCTGGTGGTCATCGGCATTATCGGCATCCTGGCTTCAATACTACTGCCGGCGCTGGCAAGGGCACGCGAGGCGGCACGCCGGGCAAGCTGCCAGAATAACCTCAAGCAATGGGGCTTGGTGTTCAACATGTACTCGGGAGAGGCCAAAAGCGGCCTGTTTCCGCCGGTGGAGATGGAACTGGGCTGCGGAAGCCGCGCCTGCTTTGCCTATGGGCCGATGATCAACGCCGTCTACCCCGAATATCTGACCGACCCGGCTATCGTCTTCTGTCCATCGGACGCACTGGACCGGTTGTCGAACCACCAGACGCCCGACGGCAAACTCACCCTCCTGAACAAGGTGGATGGAGCAAACCGCCAGGAGGGTGTGGAGGCCATCGATGCCAGCTACACCTACGTCCCGTGGATGCTGGACCGCTGCTCGGACACCGACCCGCTCGATTTTTCCATGCGTATTCTGCGGCAACTGTTGGAAGTTGCCGACGTGATCGGGCTGTCTGACGCGGACATAGTCAACATGTCCGAAGGTCCCGCACAGTTCCTCGATGTGACCCGCAGCCTGTTCAGGGCCACCCGGCAATACCGCCATGCCACGGGTTCCGCAGCCAACGCGGCTCTGCGCGCCGAGGTGGACAAGGACCGCACCGTCGATCCGGGCAGCGGCAACGCCGGCGGCACCCTGGTGTACCGGCTCCGCCAGGGCATTGAGCGCTTCCTCATCACCGACATCAACAATGCCGCCGCAGGCGCCAAGTCCCAGAGCGACATATTCATCATGTTTGACAACGTCTCCGTCGTTGCGAACCAGTTCAATCACATTCCCGGCGGCTCCAACGTGCTGTATATGGATGGGCACGTTGAATTCATCAAGTATCCGGGAATAGCCCCCGTAAGCCCGAAAATGGCCGCCGTCGTGCACAGTTTCGAATTTCGGCCGTGACCGCAGACAAAGGGACCGGAATTGGCCGGACGAGGGTGATGCAATTCCTTTGAAAGGTCAAGAGGCCGGTTCTTGGCACCAGTTATTTTAGAACCGCGTCAAGGGCCGGTCGGCCCCTGATGCCATCCAACCCAAGGAGGATTCGGTAATGTTCACACGAAGAAACGTTCTTTCCTGCGCGCTGGTAGTGGCCCTTTTGGGGGCCTGCGTCGGGGCTGTGGCCCAGCCGGGCGGGGGCCGCGAAGGGATGCCTTCGCCCGAAATGATAGCCAAGGCCCAGACCCTTGAGGTCGCCACGGTGGCGCAAAGCCTTTCCCTGCCCGCAGAGAAGTCAACCAAGCTGGCGGATGCGTACAAGGCCGCGCGCGAGAGCCACATGACGGCCATGCGCGGGGTGATGAAGCCGGGCGAGCGCCCCGATTTCAAGGCAATGCAGGAGGTCACCCAAGCTGAAACCGCCAAATTCGAGACCGCCGTTAAGGCCTTCCTGACGCCCGAACAGACTGCGACGGCCGTTGCTACGCTCGGCACCTTCAACCGGCGCTGGGACCGCATGGTCCTCACGCTTGACGGCATGGGTCTGGCGGACAAGCCCAAAGCGGAAGCGATGAAGCTGGTCATGGACAACGTTGCCGAATCGGGCAAGGCCATGAAGGCCATGACAGATTCCACAGACCGTGAAGCCATGCGCGAACAGCAGCAGAAGATGCGCGAAAACCTCGATGCGGGGCTGGCAAAGGTACTGTCTGCGGACCAGTCTGCAAAGTGGAAGGCCGAAACGGCCATGCGCGGCGGCGGCGGAAGACGCGGCGGTCCGGGAAATGGTCCCGCGGCATCGGCGGCCCCCGAGCCAATGCCCGCGGCGAAGTAGCCGCAATTCACAATCACGGTCCGCGTTTATCGAATGCGTTCGGGGTCGGCGCCGAGGCGCCGGCCCCATTTTCCTGCCCCCGGCGGGAATGGTGCGCTCCGTTCCGCGTTGCGGAACTGCGCACACCCTACAGTTGCCCCCCTCCACTCTGGTAGGATGTTCGCACAATGTCAGAATCTGCGAACACATCCAAAGAGCGCATTGAGAACGGCCGTGGCGAGGTGAACATCAAGCGCCGCGGCTGGGCCCGCCGTTTCATGGCTTTCCTGGGACCGGCCTATCTTGTCAGTGTGGGCTATATGGACCCCGGCAACTGGGCGACCGACATTGAGGCGGGGTCGCGCTACGGGACCAGCCTGCTGTTTGTGGTGGTTCTCTCGAGCCTTGCGGCCATCCTCCTGCAGACATTGAGCCTGCGGCTGG
>CAIJOU010000330.1 GCA_903822375.1 Candidatus Hydrogenedentota bacterium | reverse complement strand
GCCCGCGCCGATGACGGCGATGTTGAGCTTCTCATTGGGGCTCGCACCGCGCGCGAGAAAGGGAAACCCCGCCGCGGCCGCTCCGGCGGCAAGCGCCGAGCTTTGCAGGAAGCTCCGTCGGGAAATCGGGTGCGCGCTTTTGGGGAGTTCTTGCATGACTGTCTCCTCCTTCCGGATATGCCCGGTCCGTTGTATCGCCAGAAACCCATACGTAGAACGGGGACAGACCTCTACGCTCCGGTCAGTCTACGGCAGACGGTCACGCCGTTCAATCCCGCACCTGTTGGTGTGGATTGCGGGAATTTGGTGCGCCCCCCGCATTTGCCACGCAGGGGGCGCACCATGGTTGTTTTACGGTTTGTACCGTCCCTTTTTCATGCGGCGTTGTTCCTGTGCGATCTGCTTCCAGCGGGTCTTCTCGATGATGCGGGCGCTTTGGGTCTGCCGCAGTGTGACGTACTGCGCCTCACGTTGCAGTTTGTGGTAGCTGCTCAGGCGCCCGGGCTCCAGCAGCCCCGACGCCACGGCCGCCTGCACGGCGCAGCCCGTCTCACTTTGGTGGGTGCAGTCGGCGAAGCGGCACGCTGCGGAAAGTGTGCCGATATCGGCGAAGGCTCTGTCCACGCCGTCCCCGTCCACCCACAACTGCAACTCCCGCATGCCCGGCGTGTCGATCACCACGCCTCCGCCTGGCAGCAGCACAAGCTCACGGCTTGTGGTGGTGTGGCGGCCGCGGCTGTCGTCCCCGCGAACCGCCTGCACGCTTTGGCGCGTCCTGCCGAACAGGGCGTTCACGAGCGATGATTTCCCCACGCCGGAGGAGCCCATGAACACGCCGGACAGGCCGGGGCCGAGCTTGGTCCGCAGCGCTTCCAGCCCGTCGGCGGTCGCCGCGCTCGTGACGATGACCGGCGTCCCGAAGGCCACGCCCTCGGCGGCGGCCACGCGGGAGACGGCATCGGGGCAGAGGTCCGCCTTGTTCAGGACGACGACCGGCCGCGCGCCGCTCTCCCAGGCCAGGGTCAGGTATCGTTCCAGACGCCGCACATTGAAGTCGCCGTCCAGTCCGCTCACGATGAACACGAGGTCCACGTTCGCCGCCACGACCTGCTCTACGGTCTCCTCACCGGCCGCCTTCCGCGAAAAGCGGCTCCGGCGCGGCAGCACCGCATGAATCGTGGCGGCCTGTTCGTCGGGCCGGGGCATGACGGCCACCCAATCGCCCACGGTCGGCCAGTCCGCGCGGTTCGCGTGTTCATGGCGAAAGCGCCCCGACACGTCGGCGCGCATCTCGGCCGCCTCCGCCCACAGGTCATAGGAATCCCTGTGCTGGCATACAACGCGCGCGGGATGCAGACCCTCCCGCGCAAAGGGTTCAAACTGCCTGGTCCAATTGTTGTCCCAGCCGATTGCATCGAGACCGGGCACGGTCTCGCGGGCATCCTTGTCGATGCACATTGCTTCTCTCCTGTCGTTGTAAATTGCTTGGAAAAGACATCAGGAAAGACGGCGTGCGCCTGCGGCGGGAAAAAAGAACTGCCGCCCGGATGGGCGGCTTTCACGGCAATCCCTTGACGGGAAAGCTCAGTGGCAGCGGACCAACCGGGAGCGCAACGCCAACTGTGTGACAATGGCCATACAATGTCTCCCATACTTGGTTTTGTCCTTCAACGAAGGACCCTGCGGTTTCAACGAAACCAGAATACGGCGCCGGAAACGCGCAAGTCAAGCCCGTTTGAACCGAAACGATTCTTGACATGCTCGCCGTGCCGGGGACGGCTCTGCCGGCATTTGCCGGCTCAGATCTTTTCGGGTGTGG
>CAIJOU010000329.1 GCA_903822375.1 Candidatus Hydrogenedentota bacterium | reverse complement strand
CACGAGGTTTCCCGTTGCCGGGAACACTCCCGAGGCGATGAGGGACGTATCGACCGGCGTGTTCCGCTCTAGCCGGTTGAGCAGACGGTTCGTGGCCCGTGTCTGTTCTTCCACCTGCTTGCCGATGGTGATTCCCAGGTCCAGAAAGACCTTGATCCCGTTCCGGATCTCGTCGAGGGGCGTACCGGACGAGCTGGCGCCGGTTTCGTCCTCTAGGCCAGCGTTCTGGAACTGGGCGCCGGTCCCCTCGTGCAGTCCTTCGGTGGGTAGGTGCAGGGTCATGGTTTCGTGGTTCCCATCAGTAGGTGCTTCCGCGTGCGCTTCCATTGTCCAAAATCGGCGTAGCCAGAGAAGCGAACAATCTTGTTCATCCCCGGCGAGTGTCGATCACAACAAAAGTCATAGATGGCCTGCTCCGGCAGACCGGCAAAGATGATGGCATCGCCCATCTTCGCCTTGACGTCAATTTCCCGTTTGCGTTCGCACCGGCACCCGCACTCAAATTCGATCCATTGGGCGTCGATGCGCCAGCGGGGTTGCCAAGGGTCACGGATCAGATCCGGGTCGCCCGCTTCGGCGTCCTTGCTCTCGACGTACTGGCCGGTCATCCGACGAGCGATGGAGTCCAGGGCGCCGGGGTCACGGCCGGGAATGATGAGGCTAGACATCGGTTTCGCTCTCCGCTTCTTCCACGATCTTGGTTGCCTGCCAAAGCACCTGGCCCGTCTGGCGCTTCACCAGTCGGTCAATGTGGAACGGCCGAAGCGCCCGCTCTTTCCAGATGTTCGCCTGCCGCTTGATCTTCTCGGTCTGGGCATCGTCTACCGCCGTGCCCCACAACAACCAAACGTTGAGGGCAATGGCAACGCCGTACAGGACGCGGATGGTCCATAGGTACGTCGTGTCTGCCGCAGAGTCACCGCCCATTAGTTCCTCGTCCACAGCCCCAACCCTACCCCGATGGGTTACACCCGTGTAGTATCCGATGCATGGCGCAAGATGGCGAACTAGACGAACTGTCCGACGATGACGCCTCCGGGTCTGATCGGGAGGATATCCGTACGATCATCCGTGAAGAGCTGGGCAGCGTCCTGGCCGAGTTCCGTTCCAAGGACAACGAACCGCCTTCCCCGGCAACGCCGGAGGAACCCGAATCCACCTCGCTGACTGTGCGAGACATCGAAGCCGCCGCCGAACGTGCGGTACGAACGGCCATGAAAGAGCTCGCGGCGAAAGCGCCGGCCACCAAGGCCACGAAGCCCGCACCGGCCAAGGTCGAGGCGCCGCCGGAATCTCCGCCAACGAACTGGCTGGACAAAGTGAAGAAAGCGGCGTGGTCATGAACGACGATCAGACCGGCACGACCGATGCACCCGTGACCCCGTGCGAGGAATGTGCCGCCCTGACCAAGCAACAGCTTGGCGCAGCAATCGGCGCCGGAGTTCTGTTGGGCGCCGTGGGCTTCTACCTGTTCCGCCGCTATGCCAGTTGAGGCGTGTACCTGGCCCGGGTGCGAAAAGCAGACCACCTACGCCCGCCACCTGTGCAAGTCGCATTACAACGTAGACCTAGAGGAACGGAAACAAAGGATGGCGAACGGTGAGACTGGCGACGTTTCGACTACTACTGAAAATCTGCTTCCTGACGGTGAAGCTGACACTGGGTCTGCTGTTCTGGGTAACGAACAGAGCAATGGACCGGTGAGCGAATCGCCCTATCTTTCCCCCACTACTCCCGGCGAGCAGCGCCCCGGGGCCGGGGTCGGTACGCCATCCTCCCCGTCCCGGGGCGCCGCTGGCGGGGAGACTCGCCCCCAGGCCCCAGAGTCCAAGGTCAAGAAGTGGTGGAAGGGCCGGGAAAAGACGTCCGCTCCGGGTGATGGGACTCCGCCTCCCACTACCCGTGAGCGGCGACCAGCGACAGGGAAGGGTGGCCGCCGGGAGTCTGGCGCCGAAACCATTTCTGACGCTT
>CAIJOU010000328.1 GCA_903822375.1 Candidatus Hydrogenedentota bacterium | reverse complement strand
TCGAGGGTGTGTTCACGCCGCCGGGTCCGTTGCTTGCCTCCCTGCCCGGGGCAGGGCCGGAATTCAAGACGCTGGCCGCCTCGTACAACCGCCTTGCCGGTTCGGGCGTGATGGTGTCGGACACGTCCACCGGCCGCGTGCGCCGGGGATGTTTCGGAACGCCGTTTCATGCGTTCTACCAAATCAGCCGGGCAGACGCGCTTTCCATGCGCTTTGGCATCGCACGGCTGAGCGAGTTGTACCTTGCGGCCGGGGCCAAACGCGTCTTTACCGGTTTCGCGCCCGTGCCCGAGATTGACGGTCCCGAGGCGCTGGCTCGTCTGGAAGCGCATTCCGTGAAGCCGACCAATTTTGAACTGCTGGCATTCCATCCCCTCGGTACCTGCGCCATGGGCGCAGACCCACAGACATCGGTCGTCAATTTCGATCTTCAGTGCCATGATATCGAAAACCTCCACATCATGGACGCGTCGGTCATCCCGCATTCGCTGGGTGTCAATCCCCAGGTGACCGTGATGACCCTGGCCATGCGCGCCGCGCGGAATCTCGCCGGGAGGCTTGGTTAGTCGGGGCACAAACCACGCATGGAAAACCGCCGGTGCCGGTGTTACAATCGACGGCGTTTGGTTTGTCCGAAACCCCGAAGGAACTGACGCCATGATGACTTCCCGTGAACGTGTGGATGCCGCCCTGAATCACCGTGAACCCGACCTTGTGCCGCTGGATCTCGGCGGGAGCGCTGTAACCGGCATGCAGGTGAGTTCGGTGTACCGTCTGCGTCAGGCGCTCGGGCTCGACGCGCCGGGCACGCCGGTCAAGGTAACCGAGCCCTACCAGATGCTGGGCGAGATTGCGACCGACCTGCTCGACGCGCTGGGCGTGGACGTGGTGGGCCTGGGCGGGCCGCGCACGATGTTCGGCTTTCGCAATGAGAACTGGAAGGAATGGACGCTCTTCGACGGCACACCCGTGCTTGTGCCGGAAGGCTTCAACACCGACCCCGAACCCAACGGCGACATTCTCATGTATCCCGAGGGCGACAAGTCCGCCCCGCCCAGCGGGCGCATGCCCCACGGCGGCCATTATTTTGACGCCATTGTGCGCCAGGAGCCCATCAATGACGACACGCTGAGCGTGGAGGACAACCTGCAGGAATTCGGCCACATCACCGACGAAGACTTGGCATGGTTCAAGGCCGAGGCGGAGCGGCTTCGCGCCACGGGCCGCGCAGTGCTCGCCAATTTCGGCGGTGCCGCCTTTGGCGACATCGCGCTGGTGCCCGCCACCTGGGTGAAGCATCCGCGTGGCATTCGCGACGTCGCCGAGTGGTACGCCAGCACGGTCATGCGCCGCGATTTCGTCTGGGAGGTGTTCGAGCGCCAGTGTGAGATTGCCCTGTCCAACTGGGCGAAGATTTACAGCGTCGTCGGCGATCTGCCCTCCGCCGTGTTCGTAACCGGCACCGACTTCGGCACGCAGCACGGGCCGTTCATCTCGCCGCAGGCTTACCGCGACCTGTTCAAGCCGTTCCACGAGCGGGTAAACGACTGGATTCACCGCAACACGAAATGGAAATCCTTCATCCATTCCTGCGGTTCGGTGCGCGTGTTCATCGACGATTTCGTCGATGCCGGTTTTGACATCCTCAACCCGGTGCAGTGCAGCGCGGCGTGCATGGACGCCCGTGAGCTCAAGGCGCAGCACGGCGACCGCATCACGTTTTGGGGCGGCGGCGTGGACACGCAGAAGACGCTGCCCTTCGGCACGCCCGAAGAGATTCGCGCCGAGGTGGTCGACCGCATCCGCACTTTCGGCCCCGGCGGCGGCTTCGTTTTCGACACCATCCACAACGTGCAGGCCCGCATCCCTGAGGAAAACCTGCTGGCACTCTACAAGACCTTCGCCGAACACCGCGCCTATCCGGTTGCGTAGAATGCATGAAGAACCAATGTGGACATTGGGCGTTTTGAAAAGAGCATAGACTGAAGGCCGCGTTTGCAGGGACGTTAAAGTCATGGACAAATTGCGGATAGAGTGGACAGAATACATGCGCTATCGCGCGGCTTTTCGGGGATTCGACCTTGCCAGGATCGAGGATGTTGTGAGATACTCCGATGAGCGGTATGTGGATAACGCAACAGGCCGACTGATAGCGATTGGCAGGCATGTGGATGCCCTTATGATGGTTCCGTATGAGATGGAACAGAATGTGATTCGACCGGTCACGGTCCATGCGACAAATCGCGCGCAAATTGATGCTCGAATAAAATCGGGACGATTCACCCATGAATAGACCACAGATGACCTATTTTGAAAAGGAAGACATACTGCACCTCGTGATATCCGACGAACCGGAGGCGGGAAGCATTGAGGTGAGCCCGAACATCACGGCGGAGCTGAATTCGGACGGAGCTTTGATTGGGATTGAGATCCTGCGGGCCAGCACGTTTATACGGGACTCAATCCTGGAAACGGTTCAGGGAAAACTGCTCGAAGCGCCCCACCTCAAATCAGCTTAGCGGCTCACGATGCTTGCGGGGCTGTTGAGCGCGGCGGTGTTCTCAGTATTCGCCGCGCCGGTATATCCCGACGCGGCCTTTTCGGTCCCGGCGGAGGACCATTGGATAAACTTCCAGACCATGGCCGGTGTCGGCAGTTATCCACTGGGCGCCGACCGCGCCGCCAAATTCGACTACAATGAGCGCATCCTTGAACCGCCCACGGGCGGCCCAGGCGCGGCCACGGTGTGGCGCTTCCGTTGCAAGCCTGGAACGGTCGCCGGCACAGTGCTTGCCCTCGACGAGCGCATCCGCTTCATGCCGCAATCTATCCGTCTCACACTGGTCAACCGTTCGGACAAACCCGTTCGTTTGGCGCTGCAACTCCAGGAAATGCCCTGGG
>CAIJOU010000327.1 GCA_903822375.1 Candidatus Hydrogenedentota bacterium | reverse complement strand
TTCATGATCCTGCCGAACGTCGGCCTGAACGAGTGGGGTCACACCTTCTGGTTCATGGAAGAATTGTTCGTGGCTCCGCTGCACTACGGCTTCGTGATCTTCGGCTGGTTGGCCTTGGCCATCATGGGCGTGCTGCTGCAAGTTTTCGCCAGCTTCTCCAACCTGATTGGGAAGGAACTGTGCGAAGCGGTTGATGCGGGTGTGATCAGCAAGTAATGCTGTGCCGGATGGCCGGGCAGACGGGGCTTGCCTCGGGTTGTCGGGCCGCGAGGCCGGTGAAAGAGGGCGGGCCGCGCAACGTTCGGGACACCCCCCGGCGGCGGCGGTCCTGCCAAATAAGATAACAATGCGACAATTGGAGGTAACTCATGAGCGCTCTTCAGTCTGCGGCCTCTTCACGGGCCGAAGCAATACAAGTTTCACGGATCGTTGACTATTTAGGTTTGTTTATACTTTTCATGGTATTGACGGGTTCATACCACATTCATGCGATGCTCACGATGGGCGACTGGGACTTCTGGGTTGACTGGAAAGACCGCCGCCTATGGGTAACCGTGGTGCCGATCGTGCTGATCACCTTCCCGGCGGCCGTCCAAGTCCTGCTGTGGGAGCGCTTGCGCCTTCCGTGGGGCGCGACCGTGTGCGTGTTGGGCCTGTTGTTCGGCGAGTGGATCAACCGCTACTTCAACTTCTGGGGTTGGACCTACTTCCCGATCACCCTGTGCTTCCCGTCGCAGATCGTGCCGGGCGCCATCCTGCTTGACGTGGTGCTGCTGCTGTCTGGCAGCTACCTGCTGACCGCAATCGTTGGCGGCATGGCGTGGGGCTTGATTTTCTATCCGGGCAACTGGCCGGTGATCGCACCGTACCACGTACCGGTGGAATACAACGGCACCCTGATGTCCGTAGCCGACATCCTTGGCTACAACTATGTCCGTACCGGCACCCCCGAGTACATCCGCATGGTAGAGAAGGGCACCCTGCGTACGTTCGGTAAAGACGTGGCCCCCGTGTCCGCGTTCTTCTCCGCGTTCATGTCCATCCTGATCTACTTCCTGTGGCACTTCGTCGGCCGTTGGTTCTCCACGGTCCGCTTCCTGAAGGCCACCTAGTAGCGGGTTTGGCGCGTTGGGCCGGTGGGGGCGGCGCGAGAGCGCGGCCCGTTGCGGGCCTTGATGAAAAGTAGACAAGAGAGCCCGAGTCCGCGGGCGACAAGCAACCCGAGGGTTGCGGCCGGCGGGCAGGGAACAAAACGATTATTCTCGTAAAGAGGAGGAACATATGAAAGTACTTAAAGACAGGGCCGCGTTGTGGTCCTTCGTCGGCTTGTTGCTGGCGTTTGCAGCAACCAGCTTCTATGCACCGAGCGCTTCGGCCCACGGTGAAAAATCGCAGGCGGCTTTCATGCGTATGCGCACCATCCACTGGTTCGACCTGCACTGGTCGAAAGAGAAAGTGGCGGTGAACGAAAACGTCGAAATCTCCGGCAAGTTCCACGTGTTTGAAGGGTGGCCGGAATCGGTCCGCGAGCCGAACGTTGCGTTCCTCAACATCGGCATCCCAGGCCCCGTGTTCATCCGCAAGGAGTCCTACATCGGCGGTCAATTGGTGCCGCGTTCGGTGCGCCTTGAGATTGGCAAGACCTACGAGTTCCGCGTGGTGCTGAAGGCCCGCCGCCCTGGCGACTGGCACGTCCACACCATGATGAACGTCGAAGGCGGCGGCCCGATCATCGGACCGGGCAAGTGGATCACCATCGAAGGTGGCCGCTTCGCCGACTTCAAGAACCCGGTCACCTCGCTGACCGGCCAGACCTTCGACTTGGAAACCTACCAGGAGAGCAACATTGCCTTCTGGCACGTGTTCTGGG
>CAIJOU010000326.1 GCA_903822375.1 Candidatus Hydrogenedentota bacterium | reverse complement strand
TCTCGGCGTTGATGGTGATGCGGCCCCCGGTTTCGCCGCGTCCCTGGGACACACGGATCTGCACCTCCGCATAGGGGTACACGCCGATGTTGAAGACCAGTCCATGGCCGGCGAACCAAGTGTCTGTCCAGCCGCCCAGGTCGCAGATGCGAATCGGCGCAGTGGCGTTGATGACCCGCGTCGTGCCCTTCGTAATCATGGTGTCCTCTCCTTCACGGCCGCTGCACTCTCCGCGGCGCGTATGACGCCCCGGGCGGTTCCCGCCCAGGTGAATTTTGCGGCCTGCCCCGGTCCCTTTTCCGCGAGAGCTGCGCGCAGTGCCGGGTCGGCCAGTAACCGTTCCACTGAACATGCTATCGCTTCGGTGTCCTCCGGGTCCACCCGCAGCGCAGCATCGCCCGCCACCTCGTCCAATGCGGAGCTGTTTGATGTGAGCGTCGGCGTTCCGCAGGCCATGGCCTCGATCAGCGGCATGCCGAAGCCCTCCCACAGCGACACCAGCGCAAACAGTTCCGCGCCGGCCATGAGAACGGGCAAATCGGCGTCCGGCACAAAGCCGGTGAAGCGAATGCGGTCGGCGCAGGCCAGCCGCGCCGCGGCGGCAAGGATGGGCTTCTCCATCCAGCCGCGTGCACCCGCGATGACCAGCTCGTGGTTCCAGTCCGGATGTCTTGCGCAGACCCGGTCAAAGGCCTCCATGAGGCGGACAATATTCTTTCTGGGCTGGATGCGCCCGACATACAGCACATAGGGCCGTTTCAATCCCATGCGCGCACGCAACCCATCTTTCGCGGCTTGAACGTGGCAGGGCTGAAAGCGGGCACCGCAGCCCGGCAGGGCCAGCGTGACCGTTTCTGGCGGTGCGCCGAGGAGGGAGATGACATCGTCGCGGGTTGTGCCGCTTATGGCGACGAATGCGGAACAGGCCCGCCGCGCGTGGCGCAGTTCCAAGTGTGCCAGACAGCGGCGCTTCAGCGTGAATTCCTGCGGGTAGCGCATGACCGCCAAATCGTATATGGTGGACACGGTAGGGCATCCGGCATAGACGGGTACCTGCACGCCCGGCGCATAGAAGACATCGGGCCGTTCGCGGCGCAGTGCCGGGCCGAGCCGCCGGTGGGTCCACAGGGGACAGGCGGGCAGTAGGCGGAATTCCACCTGCCCCTCGGTTACGGGAAATCCGGCGCGGGGGGGGGCGTCAAGATACACCCGCACGCGCCAGCCCGCATCGGCCGCGGCGCCGGGCAGTTCCCCGAGCAGTTCGTTGCAGAAATTGCCGATGCCCGCGCGCTGTTCCTCATTGGCGGGGCGTCCGTCGATGGCAAGAATGCGGTTCATGACCTATTTGACCACCTTCAGTTCAAACTGAAGGAAATGAACGATATCGCACAGTTTGGTGGCGGCATGGAGAATGCGTTTCGGCTTGTTCTCCGGCACCCGCCATTTCCAGGGGTGGCCCAGAAAGAACCAGCAACCCTCAAAGGTCACCGCCTGCACCGCAAACCGGGCATGGGAATAGTAGGGCCGCTGCCGGCAGTATTTCTTGGATGGGTCAAAGAAGTCGAAACTGCATTCGTGAAAGGCGCGCTTGTGCTGGGGGTCCATCCATGCCCAGCGGCTGTTCCAGTAGGGGACCCGAATCCTGACCTGGGCTTCGTTGCGGCTGACACGCCACACCTCCTCCATGGTGGCGATCATATCGGAGAGGTGTTCCAGCACGTCGATGAGCTGCACTTCCTCAAAATGGCTGTCCGGCAGCGGCCATGGCCGCGCTTCCAGGTCGAAAATCCGGTCCACCCCGGGACGTTCCGCAATGTCAACGTTGCAGTAGCCGTTGACGGGCGTGTCACCGCAGCCAAGATTCAACCGGGTTGATGGTGGCGTGTCGTTCATGCAGTCAGGATTCCATTGTCTTGCCGTCACTTGGGCGCAGCGCGTCAACAGCCTGCCGCATCTCGCCGGGCGTAACAACGCCCAGCGCAAAACCAAGTGTAACAAAGAGGGCGACACCCGACAATCTCAACGCGATGCCGTCGGAATACAGCGGGGGCAGGCAGGCCAGCGCGAAAACCGCGTGGGGGAGCAGCACGAACGACCAGCGCGCGGGAATGCCGTGGCGGCGGACCCAGGCGGCCTGCAGCACCCCGCTGAACGCAACTGCCGTCACGGAGGCCCAACCCGCGCCGGCCATGCCGAATAGCGGGATCAGGGTGGCATTCAGGGCAAGCCCCACGGCAACCATACCCAAGTTGATTGCCGTGACGGCCATGCCGCGGCCCAGGGCAATCAGCGTCTGCCCCATGATGCCCGTTTGCAGGGCTATCACCGCCGACGTGAGCAGCAGGGCCAGTGTGCCGGCGCCGGAAAGGTATGCACCGGAGAAGAGCGCGCGAATAACGGGTTCCCGGAAAACTATGACCGCCAGCGCGGCGCCGTAACCCATGCCTGCAGTGATACGGGCGGTGCGCTCCGCAAGCCGGGCGGCCCCGGAACTGTCGTCAGCGGCGATCAATCGTGTCAGATGCGGCAGATAGGGGGTGAGCCCGGCTCCGAAGATGCGGGCCATGATCATGGGAAGACGTTTTACCATCTCAAACACGGCCGCGGGCGCGAGGCCCATCAGGGCGCTTACCAGCACGGTGTCAAAACGTTGGTAGAAGAAGGTGAGCAACTGGTTGGCGTACAGCGGCCAACTGAAGCGCAGCATGCTCCGAATACCGCGGGAGCTGGAAAATGCGGGACGGAACCGGCCACCTTCCCGCCCACTTTCACCGAGTTTCCCACCCATCCAGAGTACGGCAATGATGTACGACAGACTCATGGCCAGTACCAGCCAGGTGATGCTTTCACGGTCGAGCCAGACCGCCCCGGCCACCAAAGCCACCTGCAACAGCGATGTCATGGCCACCGAAACAGCCCGAGTGGAGTACAAGTCCAAGCCGGCCAGTATGGACATGAACAGGTCACGCGAGGTGCCGGAAACGGCCAACAACCACAGCAATATCAAGTAATGGGGTTTGGAAACCAGCGCGGCGATGAAATCGACGGACAAGTTGGGCAGAAACCGGACAGACACCGTCAGCAACACCGCGACCATTCCGGACGCGGCAACGGTCCATCCCAGCAGTATAATGGCGCCATCGGCGATTGCCCGACGTTCCCGCATTTCCGCCGCCGCGATAAGCCGGGGCATGGACACCGGTAATCCGAAACTGAACAGGACATTCAGGAAATCGGCGGATACGAGCATCAGGGCCAGTATGCCGACCAAATCCCTTGAAAAAGACACGGTTACCATCTTGCCGGTGACAAGCAGGGCAGCCATGGAAACCAAAATGGCCAGCATCGACGATGCGGACCCGCGTACGAAACGATTTGTCAATGACTTTCCTTGCATAGGCCAAAGTATAGCAGACCTTTACAGGAATCCTCCTGTGCCTTCAGCAGGGCAGGGACATCTGCCATTGCGATGCGCGTTTGGTCGCCGACGCGGGGACTTGACAGGGGACTTGGGGTATGTTACTCTACGGTTAGCACTCATTAGCTGAGAGTGCTAACATTCCAAACAACCATGGTTACGGACCCCGTTCCGCAACGTAAAAGCAAGGAGAATTAGAACGATGGCGAAGCAGTTGATATTTGGTCAGGAAGCCCGTGTGGCACTGTTGCAGGGCGTGGATGCGCTGGCGAATGCCGTCAAGGCGACGCTGGGCCCCCGTGGCCGGAATGTCCTGATGGCAAAGTCTTTCGGCGCGCCCAAGGTCACCAAGGACGGCGTGACCGTGGCCAAGGAAGTTGAACTGGCCGAGCCGCTGGCCAACATGGGCGCGCGCATGGTGCGCCAGGCCGCGAGCAAGACCGGCGACGTGGCGGGTGACGGCACGACGACGGCGACGGTGCTGGCCCAGGCGATTGTGCATGAGGGCATGAAGCACGTGACCGCCGGTGCGAACCCGATGCACCTCAAGCGCGGCATGGACAAGGCGCTTGTCGTCGCGCTTGACGCGATTGCCCGCGCAGCCAAGAAGATCAAAAACAAAGACGAGATCAAGCAGGTGGCGACCGTGTCGGCCAACGGCGATGCGACCATCGGCGACATCATTGCCGACGCGATCGACCAGGTCGGCCAGGACGGCGTGATCACGATTGAAGAGGGCAAGAGCCTTCAGACCGAGGTCGAGATTGTCGACGGCATGCAGTTTGACCGCGGCTACATCTCCCCGCACTTTGTGAACCACCCCGAAACGATGAAGGTCGTGCTTGAGGACGTGGCCATCCTGATCTGCGAGAAGAAGATCAGCAACATCCGCGAGCTGCTGCCGCTGCTGCAGAAAATCGCCCAGAGCGGGCGCCCGCTGCTCATCCTTTCCGAGGACATTGAGGGCGAGGCGCTGGCGACGCTGGTTGTCAACCGCCTGCGCGGCATTCTGAACGTTGCCGCCGTGAAGGCCCCCGCCTTCGGCGACCGCCGCAAGGACATCATGCGCGACATCGCCATCGTCACAGGCGCCACCTACGTGAGCGAGGACCTTGGAATGACCCTTGAAAAGGTCGAACTGGACCAGCTCGGCTCCGCCAAGCGCGTCGAGATCACCAAGGACAACACGACCATCATCAAGGGCGGCGGCGACAAGAAGGAAATCCAGGGCCGCTGCGACCAGATGCGGCGCCAGATCGAGGACACGACGTCGGACTACGACCGCGAGAAGCTGCAGGAACGGCTCGCCAAGCTTGCCGGCGGCGTTGCGGTCATCAAGATCGGCGCGGCCAGTGAAGTCGAGTTGAAGGAGAAGAAGGACCGCGCGGACGATGCGCTCAACGCGACTCGCGCCGCCATTGAGGAAGGCGTTGTGGCCGGCGGCGGCGTTGCATTGCTGCGCGCCCGCGACAAGGTTGCGGCGCTCGAACTCGAAGGCGACGAGAAAATCGGCGCCCAGATTGTCATCAAGGCCATGTCCGAGCCGCTTGCGCAGATCGCCGAGAACGCCGGCCTTGAGGGCGGCGTGGTCGTCAACAGCGTCTCCGCGACCAAGGGTAACATGGGCCTCAATGCCGCGACCGGCGAGATTGAGGACCTGGTAAAGGCCGGCATCATCGACCCGGCCAAGGTCATCCGCTGCGCCCTGCAGAACGCGGTCAGCGCCGCCGGCATGATCGTCACCACCGAGTGCCTCGTCACCGACGCGCCCGAAAAGAGCGACGACAAGAAGTGCGGCTGCAAGCACTAATCACGGGCACACACTGACAGCATAATCACAGACGTTCGCCGGCCGACTCCGCAAGGAATCGGCCGGCGTTGCTGTTGGGGCCACTACTTTTCGGCCGTTCCAAACATCATGCGGTACCTCCAATCGGAGTCGTCCCGGAGTGTTGTGGATTCTTCCCGGCGGATATGGTTCGTCCGTTCTCCGCGCCGTCGGCGTCAGTGTTGAAACTGGGCTTCCTCGGTGGACCCGGAGAGGGCCGCCAGCGCGGAGCCACCCTGCGCGGTGATATTGTTGATTTCGTCAAAGAAACCTGTTCCCACAAAGCGCTGGTGCTTCGTCGCCATGTACCCACGTTTTTCCTCGGCGAATTCGTCCTCCTGCAGTTCGCTGTAGGCCGCCATTTGGCGGTCTTTGTAGCCTTGCGCGAGTTTCCACATGGAGAGGTTCAACGCATGGAATCCCGCCAGCGTGACGAACTGGAATCTATAGCCCATGGCTCCCAGTTCGTTCTGGAACTTGGCGATGGTGGCGGAGTCCAGTTTGGCGCGCCAGTTGAAGGAGGGCGAGCAGTTGTAGGCAAGCAGCACATCCGGATGCTCCGACAGCACGCCCTCGGCGAACTGGCGTGCCTGCTTCAGGTCGGGGGTGCTGGTCTCGCACCACACCAGGTCGGCATGGGGCGCGTAGGCGCGGCCCCTCGCGATGGCGGTCTCGATGCCGGGGCGCATGCCGAAAAAGCCCTCTTCGGTGCGCTCGCCGGTGCAGAAGGGCTTGTCCCGCTCGTCGATGTCGCTGGTGAGCAGCGAGGCGGCGTCCGCATCGGTCCGGGCCACGATTATGGTGGGCACACCCGTCACATCGGCGGCAAGCCGCGCACCGATGAGTTTCTGCACAAACTCCCGTGTGGGCACCAGCACCTTGCCGCCCATATGGCCGCACTTC
>CAIJOU010000325.1 GCA_903822375.1 Candidatus Hydrogenedentota bacterium | reverse complement strand
TTGCGCGGTCCCTTGCGGGTGCGCGCGTTGGTCGAGGTCCGCTGCCCGCGCGTGGGCAGACCGCGCTTGTGGCGCTGGCCGCGGTAGCTGTTGATGTCCATCAGCCGCTTTATGTTGACACCAACCTCGCGCCGCAGGTCACCCTCAACCTTGTAGTCGTTCTGGATGGCGGCGGCGAGCATCGATGCCTGCTCGTCGGTCAGCTCCTTGACCCGCAGGTCGGGATCAATTCCCGTCGCCGCGAGCACCTGGCGCGCGCGCGTCGGGCCGATGCCGTAGATGTACTGTAGGGCCGCCTCGATCCGCTTGTCGCGGGGCAAGTCCACGCCGATAATACGTGCCATGAATCGCTTCTCCCAGGTGCGCCGGTCAGGGCGCCTCGTGTCTACTTCTGCCGGTAAATAATGCGGCCCCGCGTCAAGTCGTAGGGCGACATTTCCACCTTCACCGTGTCGCCGGGCAGAATGCGTATGTAGTTCATCCGCATCTTGCCCGATATGTGTGCAAGGACCAAGTGGCCGTTCTTCAACTGAACGCGAAACATCGCGTTGGGAAGCGGTTCCACCACGGTTCCTTCTACTTCTATTGCCTCTTCTTTCATACTTGGCCTTGCGGCCGCTCCGTTTGTTCTCCGCTCCGGCACCGGCCGGACACCATCAGTCGCTCCGGCACCCCCAGCGAAGGCGCGTGCCCTGCGACAATATCTCACCGCCGTGCTCTCGCACGACGACACTGTGCTCATAATGCGCGCTCGGCTTGCCGTCCGCGGTCACCGTCGTCCATCCGTCCCGCAGAACCCGGACCCGGTGCGTGCCCATGTTCACCATCGGCTCGATGGCAAGCACCATGCCCGCACGCAACAGCGGCCCTGGCTCGCCCGAGTCAAAGTTGAGCACCTGCGGCTCCTCGTGGAGCGCCGTGCCCACGCCATGCCCGACAAAATCACGCACCACGCCAAACCCGGCCGCCTTGCACGTGGACTCCACGGCAACGCTCACCTCGCGCAGGAAGTTTCCCGCACGCGCCGCGCGCACCGCGCGCGACAGGGCCAGATCCGTAACATCCATAAGCCGCAACCTCGCCGCGTCCACCGCGCCGCACGCCAGCGTCACCGCCGCGTCCCCGTAGTACCCGTGATGAACGGTTCCCACGTCGACGCTCACGATCTCGCCCTCGTGCAGGACGCGCTTTCCCGGAATCCCGTGAATCACCTCGCTCTCGACGGAGATGCACGTGGCCGCGGGATAGCCGCGGTAGCCCTTGAACGCCGGCTTGGCGCCGCGTTCGCGGATAAGCGACTCGGCGGCCCGGTCCAGCTCTCGGGTGGTCACACCCGGACGCACCATCTCCGACAGAAGGTCATGGACCTCCGCCACAATTGCGTTCGCCGCGCGCAGAAGGTCTATCTCTCTTTCGCTGCGTATCGCGATCATGGCTGTCCGTGGGGATGAGTCGCCCTGGGGGCGCTGTTGCTGCAAGTCTTCAATTATAGCATGCGGCCGCCGCGGCTTTCATCCGCGGCCCGCCGCCCGTTCACAGGACTACATGCGCCGCGAGCGGATACGTCCGCCGCGGGCACTTCCGAATCCCTCGTAATGGCGCATAACGAGGTGCTGCTCGATCTGCTTCACCGTGTCCAGCGCCACGCCCACCAAAATCAGCAGCGTCGTTCCGCCGAAGAAATGGACCAGATTATAGTCCTGCACGTTCAGGATCCGGAAAATCGCCATCGGGGTGAGGGCCACCAGGGCCAGGAAAATCGAACCCACCGTGGTCACCCGCGTCATCACACGGTTCAGGTAGTCGGCCGTGGCCTTGCCGGGCCGCACGCCGATAATCACGCCGCCGTACTTCTTCATGTTGTCTGCCATTTCCACCGGATTGAAGGTGATGGCCGTGTAGAAGAACGAGAAGAAGATAATCATCGCCGCGTAAAGAAGGTTGTACGGAATGCCGTCGTGGCGGAACAGGAAGTTAATCGCGTACTCGATGGACGGAATCTTGATGTACTGGGCCATGCTGCCCGGCAGCATGAGTATGGAACTGGCGAAAATGATCGGGATAACGCCCGCCTGGTTGACGCGCAAGGGCAGGTACGTCCGCGTGCCGCCCGCCATGCCGCGACCCTTGATCTGGCGCGGATACTGCACCGGAATCCGCCGCTGCGCGGTCGTGACCACAATGGCCGCCGCCGTGACGACAAACATGAGAGCAACCAGGAAGATGGCCACGAACGGCGACAGTTGGTCGTTCTGCATCATCTTGAACATGTTCTTCACGGACCCGGGAACGCCCGTCACGATGCCGATGAAGATGATGAGGGATATGCCGTTTCCGACGCCGCTCTCGCTGATCTGCTCGCCGACCCACATCAGAAAGGCGGTGCCCGTCGTCAGTGTAATCATGGTCAGAATGATGAAACCAAGCCCGGGATTGGGCACAATCTCCCGGCCCAAACTCTGCATGTAGAGGGCGATGCCCACCGACTGCACGGCGCACAGGACGATGGTGCCGTAGCGCGTGTACTGGGTGATGACCTTCTGGCCCTCGGCTCCGGTCTTCTGGAGCTGCTCAAGCGACGGAATGACCGGAATGAGCAGCGACAGGATGATGGATGCCGTGATATAGGGCATGATGCCCAGCGCGAACACCGTGGCGCGGCTGAACGACCCGCCCGTAAACATGTCGTAAAAACCAAGCAAGCCCGCGCCGCTGCGGTTGAGCATGGCGACCAGGGCGTTGCCGTCAACGCCGGGCATGGGCACAAACGCCCCGAGCCGGAAGAACGCAAGCATCACCATCGTGAAGATGATGCGGCTCCGGAGTTCCGGAATCTTGAACGCGTTTCGGAAGGCTTCAATAGGCTCTGCCACGTGTCCGCTCCTTGTAAACGTCCATTACTGCCGACCGCACCGCTATTTCGCGGCCGTTTCGTCCGCCGCTACGGGCGCAAGCACCAACTCGACCGCGCCGCCGGCCTTCTCAATCTTTTCCTTTGCGGCCGCACTGACCGCTTCGACCCGCACCGTGAACTTCTTGCCGTCCACATCGCCGCGTCCGAGCAGTTTCACGCCGCCCGCCATGATCTTCACTATGCCGCATTCCTGAAGGGTGGCGGTGGTGATCACGGCCCCGTCTTCAAACTTGTTGCAAAGCACGTCCAGATTCAACTCGGCCATCGGGTGCCGCTTCTGGTGGTTAAACCCGCGCTTCGGCAGCCGCCGGTTAAGCGGCATCTGCCCGCCTTCGAAGGCCGGCTTGCGGGAATAGCCCGAACGCGACTTTTGACCCTTGTGCCCGCGTCCTGCGGTCTTGCCCGTGCCGGATGCATGCCCGCGCGCGACCCGTTTGGCCTTCTTTTTCGCGCCGTCGGCGTGCTGGAGATTATGGAGTTCCATCGTCCACCTCGTCGTTTTCGCGCCCTGTGGGCACGGTCGTTTATTTTTCCTGCGCCCACAGGTTCTTAGAGCACCTCGGCGATCTCAAGCCCGCGCTGCGATGCCAGTTCCTCGACCGTGTTCAACTGGCGCAGCCCGTCAAGCACCGCCCAGACCACGTTCGTCGCGCTGTTCGAGCCGAGCGACTTCGTCAGTATGTTCTGGTACCCGGCCGCCTGCACCACGGCGCGCACCGAGCCGCCGGCCACGATGCCCGTGCCGAGCGAAGCCGGCTTGAGCAGCACACGGGCCGCGTCGAGCCGTCCGACCACCTCGTGCGGGATGGTGGTGTTCACCACCGGCACGCTGAACATGTCCTTCTTCGCACGCTCAATGGCCTTGCGAATGGCCTCGGGAACCTCGCCCGCCTTGCCCAGCGCGGCGCCGACGCGGCCTTTGCCGTCGCCGACCACCACCATGGCGCTGAAGCTGAAGCGGCGACCGCCCTTCACCACCTTGGCCACGCGGTAAATCTTCACCACGTGCTCGATAAACTCGTTTTGATCGTCCCGGTCATTCCGGCGATCATCACGCCTGCCACCAGAAAAATTGCTCAAGGGAAACGCCTCCTTGCTAGAATTCCAAACCAGCTTCGCGCGCCGCGTCCGCCAGGGCCTTCACGCGCCCATGGTACAGCCGCCCGCCGCGATCGAAACACACCTTGTCGATGGACTTTGCCTTGGCCGCCTCGCCGATGGCAATGCCCACCGTCTTTGCGGCCGTAAGGTTGCCCCCGTCTATCTTCAGCGCCACAGAGGACGCCGTCGCCAGGGTGCTGCCCGTTGTATCGTCGATAATCTGCGCATAGATGTGCTTCAACGTGCGCGTTACCCGCAGGCGCGGCCGCTCGGGCGTGCCCGAAAGGTGCTTGCGGATGTGGCGTATGCGCCGCTGCCTCATCACCGCCGACTGTCTTGTGTTCGCCATCGTTCGTGCTCTCCCACCGGGTCAGGCGCCCTCGGCGCGACCCGTGCGGCGCATTATGCGCCCTTCTTGCTTTCTTTGCGGTTGACGTACTCGCCCTCGTAGCGCAGGCCTTTGCCCTTGTACGGTTCGACCTTGCGCACCTTGCGCACATCGGCCGCCGCCTGGCCGACCGCCTGCTTGTTGATGCCGGCGATCCGGATGGTCTGGGTGCCCTCGACCGAGAAGGTAATCCCCTCGGGCGGCGCAATCGACACGGGGTGGCTGTAACCGACGGCCAGGTTCAGGTTGGCGCCCTGCATGGACGCGCGGTAACCCGTGCCCTCCAGCAGCAGCGTCTTCTGAAAACCCTGGGTGACGCCCACGACCATGTTGTTGATCAGCGCCCGGGTGAGCCCGTGCAGCGCACGGTGCGGACCCTTGTCGCTGGGCCGTGAGATCACAATCTCATCCGCGCCTATGGCGATGTTGATTTCGGGTGAGAAGGACGCCTCAAGCACGCCCTTGGGACCCGTCACTTTCAGATTTGACCCCGCGAGTTCGCAGCGCACTCCGCTGGACAGGGGAATCGGCAGTTTTCCAATTCGCGACACGGCATCTATCCTTTCACGTGGTCACGCGCAGCGGCCGTCAGGGCCGTGCGGCGCACCGTCACCAAACCTCGCACAAGACCTCACCGCCCACCTTTTCCTGGCGTGCGTGCCTGCCCGTCATCACGCCCTTGGGCGTGCTCAGTATAGCCACCCCCAGGCCGCTGCGGACCTGGCGAATTTCGCCGCAGCCCTTGTAGACGCGCAGGCTGGGCTTGCTCACCCGGCGCAGGCCGTGGACGACGGGCGCACCGTCGGCGAGGTACTTGAGCGTCACCCGGATCAGACCGGGCTTGGGCTCTTCGGACACCTCGTAGTTCTGAATGAAACCCTGCTCACGGAGCACCCGGCAAATCTCGACTTTCAGCCGTGACGCGGGCACATCGACCGTGGCGTGCTTCGCCTGTATGGCGTTGCGGACGCGGGTCAGCAGATCGGCAATCGGATCGTTCATCGACATAAGCGCGCAATTCCTCGTTGTGCTTGACCGTTACCAGCTCGACTTCGTGACGCCGGGAATCTTGCCCTCAAGCGCCAGTTCGCGCAGGGAAATGCGCGACATTCCAAAGGCCCGCAGATAGCCGCGGGGCCGCCCCGTGACCTTGCACCGGTTGCGGAAGCGCACGGGCGACGACGAGCGCGGCAGGGCGGCCAGCTTGCGCACGGCGCGGAGCCGGTCGTCCATGGTGGTCTCCGGGTCCTTGATGACCGCTTTCAGCGCCTCGCGCTGCTCCCGGTACTTGAGCACCAGGCGGACAATCTTCTTGTTCTTCTCCAGCTTGCTCGTCTTGGCCAAAGCTCTGTTCCTTCAGGGCGCGCCCTCGGGCGCGCCGTTCAAACGCCCGCGCCTATACGGCGAAGGGCATGCCCAGTTTACGCAGCATCGACCGGCTCTCCGCGGCCGAGCACGCGGTCTTCATGACGAACGTGATGTTCATCCCGCGCACCTTCGTGACCTTGTCAATGTCAACCTCGGGGAATATGGTCTGCTCGCGCAGGCCCAGCGTGTAGTTGCCAAAGGCGTCAAAGCTCTTGGGCGACACGCCGCGAAAGTCGCGGATGCGGGGGATGGCCACATTGAACAGCCGGTCCACAAACTCCCACATGTACTCGCCGCGCAGCGTCACCATGCATCCGATGGCAACGCCCTCGCGCAGCTTGAAATTCGAAATCGACTTGCGCGCCCGGCGGCTGCTCGGCTTCTGCCCGGTAATCAGTGCGAGTTCGGCCATGGCCGTCTCCATCACCTTCGCATCGCCAATCGCGTCGCCGACACCCATGTTCACCACCACCTTTGCAAGGCGGGGAACCTGCATGACGTTTTTGTGTTCAAACTCGGCGCGCAGCGCCGGAACCACGTCGGTCTTATATTTTTCTT
>CAIJOU010000324.1 GCA_903822375.1 Candidatus Hydrogenedentota bacterium | reverse complement strand
CCCGCCTGCCTTGGTCTTGGGCTCGGTTTGGATGTTCGCTGCGGAGGACGAGGCAGGCGAGACGCCTGCGATACGAAGGCAGACGCTCTCAGCGACATGACCGCTGAGCCCTCATGGAGACACCAATGCGCAGCATGAAAAGCAGTATTATGATAGTTGGCCGGTGGGCGTGCGCGATGGCGCTTGTCATCACAGTGGTATTCGTGCGTCCCGCATACGCCGAAGCTTTCCCGAAAGCCGACGGCTACCAAGGCATCTGGTACGCGAACGAACCCACCAAGGATGAATACGTTTACAAGTACAGCGGCGGCCTGGGCAGCTACTGCATGAAGCACATTCCCATGGCCCTGTACGCACCCAAGGCCAACAAGACCTTCTTTGTCTTCGGCGGCGTCGCACCCGGCGGCAAGTCGCTTCTGGAGATGGTCGGCTGTTACGACCACGCCACGGGGCTGCTCGCCAAGCCCACCATCCTCATGGACAAGAAGACCACCGACGCCCACGACAATCCGGTCATTTCCATGGATGACGGTGGCTATCTCTGGGTCTTTTGCAGTTCCCACGGCACGGCGCGCCCGTCCTTTCTCTTCAAGAGCAGGAAGCCCTATGACATCGACGATTTTGAACAGGTCTGGGAAACCAACTTTTCCTATCCCCAGCCGTGGTATATCGAAGGCAAGGGATTCCTCTTCCTGCACACGCGCTACGCGAAGGGGCGGGGCCTGTTCTCCTCCACCAGCCCGGACGGCATTCACTGGTCCGAGCCTGTCTCCTACGCGCATATCGAAGAGGGCCATTACCAGGTGTCCTGGCCCTTCGGCGACAGGGTGGGCACGGCCTTCGACCATCACCCCCAGGGCAAGGGGCTGAACTTCCGCACCAACCTCTATTACATGCAGACCGGGGACATGGGCGCGACCTGGAAGAATGCCGCGGGGGAGCCGGTGCAGACGCCCGTGACCAGTTCCACCGGCAATGCGCTGGTCCATGACTACGCCGCGGAGAAACTGCTGGTGTACGTCAAAGACCTCAACTATACGCCCTCCGGCCAGCCCGCCATTCTCTATGTGACCAGCCGGGGATGGCAGCCGGGTCCCGAGAACGGCCCGCACACTTGGTGTGTGGCCCGCTGGACCGGCGACCAATGGGCCATCGCAACCGTGGCCGTCTCGGACAACAACTATGATTCCGGCAGCCTCTATGTTGAGGGGGACAGGAAATGGCGCATCATCGGCCCCACCGAACCGGGCCCGCAGCCCTTCAATCCCGGGGGGGAGGTTGCCGTCTGGACCAGCAACGACGGCGGCGCCACCTGGTCCAAATCACGGCAGGTGACGCAGAACAGCCGCTACAACCACACCCACGTGCGGCGTCCCCTCAACGCCCATCCCGATTTCTATGCTTTCTGGGCCGACGGGGACACGCGGCAACCCTCCGAGTCACAGTTCTATTTCTGCGACCAGTCGGGCAAACACGTGTTCAGAATGCCCGTCCACATGGATGGGGATTGGGCATCACCCGAACCCTGCACGGACAAATAGCGCTGTTTCGGCTTTCGCGGTTACGCCCAGACGATGAGCCCCATTTCATGCTCATGGAACAGGTCCATGTGGTGCGGCATGATGCGGACGGTGAAACCGAGCTGGCCGGTCTTCTGGCACGGCACGGCCCCCTCGAAGCGGTAAACACCGTCACCGAGGTTCTTGGTGCAGTCCATCACCTCGCGGTGTCCGCTCGGAAGCTGGCCCTTCGCGTCGGGGGGACCATAAAACACCTCAATGCGCACGTCGGACGGATGCAGGTCGCCCAGCTGCACCTCGGCGGACACGTGGAGGCTGCTTCCCCAGACGAGTCCCTCGGTGGGTCCCGATTCGACCTGGGTGACGCGCACCGCGCCCCACCCCTGCCGCACATGGGATTTCCAGTCTGCCAGTTTGTAAACAGGCGCCCTGTCGTCAACGAACATGGCCTGCCTGCGACGGCAGCAGGGAATGTAGGCCTGGGTCGCGTATTCCTCCACCATGCGGTACGTGTTGAACATGGGGCAGATGGTGCGAATGGCCGTCTTCACGCGGGCAATCCACTCGCGGGGCAGCCCGTCACGGCCGCGGTTGTAGAACATGGGAACGACCTCGTTCTCCAGGATTTCGTACAGGGCGGCGCTTTCGACCAGGTCCTGCTCTTCGGTGGTGTCGTACATCTCGCCCTTGCCGATGCTCCAGCCGTTTTCGCCGAGCCCTTCCGCCTCGCACCACCAGCCGTCGGGAATGCTGATGTTGAGCGCGCCGTTGGCCGCAGCCTTCATGCCGCTCGTGCCGCTGGCCTCCATGGGCCGGCGCGGCGTGTTGAGCCAGCAGTCCACGCCCTGGAGCATGTACCGGGCCACGTTGATGTCGTAGTCCTCAAGGAACATGATGTGGTTGCGCATCTCGGGGTCAAGCGAGAAATGCATAATCTGGCGGATAAGCTCCTTGGACTGCGTGTCCTGGGGGTGCGCCTTTCCCGCGATGATGAGCTGCACCGGCTTTTCCGGGTCGAGCAGGATCTTCTTGAGCCGCTCAAGGTTCTTCAGAATGAGCGTGCCGCGCTTGTAGGTGGCGAATCGGCGGGCGAACCCGATGGTCAGCGTTTCGCTGTCGAGCAGTTCGCTCGCGCGCCGCTGTTCCGAAAGCGACGCGCCGCGGTTGAGAAGCTGGCGCTGCATGCGCCGCCGCGCAAAGCTGACCATGCGTTCGCGGCGCCGCTCGTGCGTGCGCCACAATTCGGTGTCGGGCACGGCGTCGATTTTCTCCCATATGGAGCTGTCATGGGGTGAATTGACCCAGTCGGGGCCGATATAGCGGTCGTACAGCGTGGCCAGATCGCGCGATATCCACGACCGGATGTGCACGCCGTTGGTCACATGGGAAATGGGCACCTCGTCCTCGGGCACGCCCTTCCACACCTGCTGCCACATGTTTCGGGCCACGTGCCCGTGCAGCTCGCTGACGCCGTTGGACGCGGCGGACAGTTTGAGCGCCAGCACGGTCATGCAGAAGGGCTCGCGGCCGTCGCCCGGATTCTGGCGGCCCAGGGCGAGCAGGTCGTTGAGCGGCACGTTGAGCTGGTTGCAGAATTCGCCAAAGTACGCCGCAATCAGCGACGGGTCGAACATGTCGTTGCCGGCGGGCACGGGCGTGTGCGTCGTGAAAAGACTGCTTACCTTGACCACCTCAAGCGCCTGGTTGAACGGAATGTTGTCGCGCTGCATCAGGTCGTGCACGCGCTGGAAGGTCATGAACGCGGCGTGGCCCTCGTTGATGTGAAACACGGTCGGGTGCAGGCCCACGGCGCGCAGGGCCTGCACGCCGCCCATGCCGAGCATGATTTCCTGCTTGATGCGCGTTTCCCGGTCGCCTCCGTACAGTTGGCCGGTAATCGTGCGGTCGGCCTGGGAATTCGCCTCATGGTCGCAGTCGAGCAAATACAGCGGCACGCGGCCCACCTGGCATTTCCAGATCCAGGCCTTCACCATTCGGCCGGGGAAGGGCACCTCTATCTCGACGGGATGGCCGTCCTCATCGCGCACCTGAAGAATGGGCATGTTGTGGAAGTCGTTGCGCGGGTAAAGCTCCTGCTGCCAGCCGTCGGCGTTCAGGTACTGGCGGAAATAGCCCTCCCGGTACAGCAGGCCCACGCCGACCAGCGGCAGACCCAGGTCGCTGGCGGCCTTGAGATGATCGCCGGCAAGCAGGCCCAAGCCGCCCGAATAAATGGAGATGGACTCCTGAAGGCCGAATTCGGCGGAGAAATAGGCCGCAAGCAGTTCCTTGGGTGCCTGGGGATGCCGGTTGTGCCAGTCGCCGCCGCGCATGTATTCCTGAAGTCGCGTCGCCACACGGTCCAGATGGGCCATGAAACTGCCGCTCTGCTCCAGTTCCGCAAGGCGGCCCTGGCTGATTTCGCCGAGCACCCGCCGGGGATTCTGGTCCGTGGCGACCCACAGGTCGCGGTCCATTCGAAAGAAGAGGTCTATCGCCTCCGGATTCCAGGACCACCAGACATTGTTGGCAATATCCATCAGCCGCGCCAAACGCGGCGGCAACTTGGGTACCACGGTAAACTTGGTGACATGTGCCATCGTCTATCTCCTCGTGCGCTCTGCGGCGCGCCGGAATACTAAGGTTTCAGTCATGGCCCTGCGGCGGGCGGGGGTGATCATACCCCTCTTTAGTGCCTCCAAGAAACAAAGATGACCGCCATTATCATCCTTTCCGCCGTCCGGACCGGGCAAAAACCCACCCATGGGTCGGATTACCCCCCCAATCGGTACGTTTCACAGGCCCGACACGGAACAACGGCGCGGTCCGGCGGTATACTAGGCAGCAATGAATATGCGCCGCCACCGTCTCGTTTAGTTCTACAGATGGTGCCTGCAAACGAGAAAGAAGTGTGCCGTATGCTTGACCAAGACAGCGCATGCATGACCGGTCCGGACCGGACCTCAAAACTGGACGCGTTGATCCGGCTGCTCGACGATAATTCCCCCGTGGTCCGCAACGCGGTGACGCTTGAACTCGCCTCCTACGGGCCGGGCTTGGGCGAAGATTTGCAGCGGCTCGCGCACCAGCCGGATGAAACAGGCTGGAAACTGCTCGGCAGGATCACGGGGCCCGTTCACCGGCGCAGGCTGCGCCTTGCCTGGCCGCATTGGATGAACATTCAGGACGACCAGGCGCGCCTCGAACGGGCGCTGACGCTGCTGGCAGAGTTCCAAAACGGCCCCCGCCAACGCCCGCCCCTGGGCAGGCTGCTCGATCTGTTCGCCGCGGAATATCGGGACAGGCCGGGCGAAAAATCGCCCGAGAGCCTTGCCGCGTTTCTTTTTCGCGAAAAGGGCATGCAGGGCGACAGAAACGGCACCTATCACGCCGACAGCAGCAACCTCGTCCATGTGATTGAGTCCGGTAGGGGACTCCCGATCAGCCTGGTCTGCATTTACCTGCTGGTGGGCGGGCGTGCCGGGCTGAACATTCATGCCTGCAACTGGCCCCGTCATTTCCTCGCCCGTTTCCGCGATGAGGCGGGCCGTTTGTTCATCGTTGACCCCGCCAACGAGGGTGCCGTGGTGGACGGCGAAACCTTCTTGAGCATGCAGGGCACCTCGCGCGAAGCCGCCGAGGCGGTGCTGACCTTCGAGGTTGACGCCGCCACCATCGTCACCCGCATCCTGGGCAATCTGGTCCGCGCCTACCGCAATGAAGACGACGAAGACAATTGTCTGCTTGCCGTGGACCTTCTGCGCGACATGGAATCACGGCTGATCACCGGCGCACTCTGCTAATTGTGTGAAACCCATCCGTTTCCCGGGCGGTCCAACCAATCAGAACGGTTGACCAACCCGGGAGTGCCGCTTTCATGACCTATGTGATTCTGCGTGTGCTGGGAGCTGTTGGAATCGCCCTGTTGGCTCTGATAACGCTGGCACTCGGCTATGTGGGTTGGGCGGTCACGCACAACGGCCACGTCGGCGTGGACACCAACTTCGCCGACAGCCCGCTCCTTAAGAATCCACCAGCACCGTTGGCCGCGCCGGTCACCCTCAAACTGGTCACTTTCAATATCCAGGCAACCTGGATAGTGGGGACAAACCGCCCCGCGCGCATGCGCGCCATTGCCGAGTATCTCGGGCCGCTGGACCCAGACGTGGTCGGATTCCAGGAATGCCTGGTGCCTGCCGACCGGGACCTGCTCATCAGTGAAATGAAAAAGCAGACCCGTCTTCAGTACAACCAGTACTATCCCAGCGGCAGTCTGGGCAGCGGCGTGCTTATCAGCAGTGCATTCCCCATTAAAGAGGTGTGGTTTCACCGGTACGAGGCCATTGCACCGGCCTGGAAGTTCTGGGAGGGGGACGGACTGGCCGGAAAGGGCATGGGGTTGGCCCGGATAGAATTGCCGGGAGGTGCCGGGTATTTCGACTTCTTTGACACCCACGCCCAGGCCGGCTACGGCAATGCCAACTACAAGGTTGTCCGCAAACAGGAAATGGCCGAAGCCGCCCAATTCATCACCGGCGCCCGCTGCGCCTCCATTCCGGCATTTGTTGCGGGCGATTTCAACAGCAGGCAGGACACCGAACTCAAAACGCTCATTGAGGGGGCGGGCCTGGAGCGAATCATGAGCGTCGACAGTTCCATCGACCACATTTTCGCCGTGCGCAATCCCCATTACCGCTTCGAGGTGGTTGAATCCCTTCAAATCCCCGCCACCATCCAGCGTGAGGGCGGGCCCTTTGAACTGAGCGACCACAACGGCTACTTCACCGTGGTCCGGGCCACGCCGGCAAGCTGATCCGAACCCGCCACCGCACCCGATGCCGTGCCCGGCGTAGAAGAGGCTTCCAGCCCCTTTCCGCCTTCACCGCATGCCGTCGCGCCCACTTTTGGGAAATGCCACGGCGCGGTCTGTTAGAATAGGGCTCGCTTTTCTGGAATTCCCGCAGCATCAACACAGGAGAATTGAGTCATGCGTTTGAAAGACAAGGTTGCCATCATCACCGGCGCGGGCATGGGCATGGGCCGCGAGGCGTCGGTCATTTTTGCGGGCGAAGGCGCCAAGATAGTGGTGTTTGACATCAACGAGACGGCGGCCAATGAGACTGCGGCGCTGATCGCGGCCGACGGCGGCGAGGCCCTCGTGGTGGTCGGCGATGTGAGCAAGGAAGCCGACGTGAAGGCTGCCATCGACGCAGGCGTCGCCAAGTTCGGCAAGCTCGACATCCTTTACGCCAATGCCGGCGTGCTCAACAAGAAGCTCGACCTGTCCGTCATCGACACGACGGAGGAAAACTGGGACCGCATGCAGGCGATCAACCTGAAGGGCCCCTTCTTCCTCACCAAGCACGGCATTCCCGTGCTCAAGCAGAACGGCGGCGGCTCCATCATTCTGGTCGGCTCGATCTCGGCCCTGGTCGGATTCACGCTTGCCCAGGACTCCTACACCTGCGCCAAGGGCGCGCTCATCGCGCTGACCAAGTCGCTCGCCATCCAGTTCGGTCCGGACAACATCCGCACCAACATCATCCATCCCGGCATGATCGACACCCCGTTGCAGGCCCCCTACCTCAACGAGGACAAGAAGAAGGCCATCGCGGCCGAGATTCCGATCCGCCGCCTCGGCGTCGCCAGCGACATCGCCAATGCGGCGCTCTACTTCGCCAGCGACGAGTCCACCTTCTGCAACGGCGCCGAGCTGGTGGTCGACGGCGGTTTCTTCGCCGGCTGATGCCGCCCTTCCAGTCTTTAACCTTTCATGGAGACACTAATAATGAGCGCGAGTCCTGAGAAATTCGAAAACGTCACGGCGGTCTGCAAGGCCAATGTCTACTTTGACGGCCGTGTGGTGAGCCACACCATCCTGCTCGCCGACGGCGAGCGCAAGACGCTCGGCCTGATTTACCCCGGCGAGTACAAGTTCAACACGGGCGCACCCGAGCGGATGGAAATGATCGCCGGCAACAGCCGCGTAAAGCTGGCCGGCAGCGACGCATGGGCGGCCTATCCCGGCGGCACCTTCTTTGACGTGCCGGGCAACTCGGCGTTCGAGATTGCCGTGGACGAGGGTGTGGCCGAGTACATTTGCTCGTTCCGGTAGGAACGAGCATTTGAGATCTGAGATTTGAGATCTCAAACCAAGCTCAGATCTCAAATCTACGATCACGCGGCCTGTACAACAGTCGGCCCCCGACTGTTGGTTCCCAAATCTCAAATCTCAGATTTCAAATCTGAGATCCCCTGACGAAGTCAGGGCGCCTGCTGCCCCTTGATCAGGGCGATGGCGGCGTCATAGGCCATTTGCGGCGTGATGCGGGCGAGGTGTGCCGCGCCGTCGCGCCGGTCCACCGTGCGCCGGGGCGGTTCGGGCCCAAGGTAGAGCACCGCGCTGGGCAGGCGCAGGGGACTGTGCCGCTTCGGGTCGGTGCCGCCGAAAAGGCTGAGCACGGGCGTGTTCATGGCCGACGCGAGATGGGTCGGTCCCGTGTCGCCGCCGATAAAGCAGTCGCACAGGGACAGCAGCCAGGCCAGATGCTTGAGCGTGGGCGTCTCGGGCGCGATCTCCGGCTTGCCCTTGGACAGGCGGCGCACCTCCGCCGCGATTTCGCGCTGGCCCGGTCCCCAGGTCAGCAGCACCTCGAAGCGGCCGTCGGCGAGCAGCAGGTCGCACAGCTCGGCAAAATTGCGCAGCGGCCACTGCTTTTCGGGCCGTTCGACCATGGCATGCACGGCGATAAACCGCTTGCCCGCGTGGAACTTGTCGGCAATCCAAGCCTCAACGGTGTCCTGCACATCTTCCGGCACGGGAATGTGAACGTCCAGCGTAAGGCGCTTCGCGCCGAGCACTTTGACCAGTTCCAGGTTTTCCTCAATGCGGTTCATGCGATCGGCGGGCAGGCGGACCCGTTCCGTGGCGAAAAGGGGGGACAGTTCCTGGCCGCGCGGTCCGGCAAAGGCGATGCGCCGGGGCGCCCGCGATGCGGCCATGGCCAGCCCGCTCTTGAGGATGCCGTGGAAATCGAGGATCATGTCATAGTGCGCGGCGCGCACCTGGCGGCAGAACTTTAGAAAGGCCCACGCACCGGCCTCACGGTCAAACAGCAGGACATTGTCCAGGGCGGGGTGGTCCTCCAGAATGCCGGCGCTCTTGGGTTCCACCGCCCAGTCAATCTGTGCCTGGGGATAAAGATCGCGCAGGGCGTGCAGGGCGGGAATCACGCGTATGACATCCCCGATGGCGCTGAACCGAATGATCAGTATCCGGGGAAGTCCGTTGAGCATCGTATACGGGCCGTTTCCTGGTGCCCGGGCGAGCCGGGCCGGTTGTCCCCAGGCCGCGCCGCCCGCCATCACGGCGGGAGTTGCGGAAAGCGCTGTGCGCGAGGGATTTACATATGGCGGAGAGAGAGGGATTCGAACCCTCGGTACGCTTTTGACGTACACACGCTTTCCAAGCGTGCACCTTCAACCACTCGGACATCTCTCCGTACTGCCTAATTATAGGGGTTTGGCGGGGATTATGTCAAAGCCATCGGAATAGCCATCGGAATAGCCGCTGGGAATGACGGCGTTTGCCGCCGGTGTTCCAGAGCAATCAGAGGCATCAGGGTTGCCCTGAAGAAGAATTGGGCCTATAATCAGGCGGTCTGGCGGGATGATGTCACGTTTGGGTAATACTCAAATTTATAAGGAGGACTTTTCAATGAGCAATGCCAAGGCAGTGAACGAACAGAGTTTTGCGCAGGAAACCGGCAGCGGCGTGGCGCTGGTGGATTTTTGGGCAGAGTGGTGCGGGCCGTGCCGGATGATGGGCCCCGTCATCGACCAGGTCGCCGCGGAATACGAAGGCAAGGCCCTGGTGGCCAAAGTCGACGTGGACGAGTGCCAGAATCTCGCCGTAAAGCTGGGCGTGAACAGCATTCCGACGCTCATTGTCTTCAAGGACGGCGTGGAAGCGAAGCGTTTCGTCGGTGTGACGGGCAAGGGCGACCTGGCCAAGGCGCTCGACGCGGCCATCGGTTAACGCGGTAAAAGCCGGTTCAGGATACTAACCCGGCGGCATGCCACAACGGCCTGCCGCCGGGATTGTTATGTTACAGCCCTTTGGGCCAATGGGCGACCACCGGTATGCCGTGTTCTCTGCTACGGCCGCGGCACGGCCTTCTCGCTGTCCTCGATCAGTGAGAGGAAGGGATAGGCCTCGTTGTAGTGCTTGTGCAGGAAGTTCGGTTGGCGCTCGCGGTAGAGCGTGCGCGCCACGCGGTCGGCCACGGGCAGCACGGTCTGCTCGTGACGGCAAAGGACGGGCGAGACGGTGTTGATGCCGCCCGTCGTCTGCCAGTTCAGGCAGCCGCAGGTGTTGTTGCAGCGCTGCTGGATCGCGCAGCCGTCGCATTCGGGCTTGTCGGCGCTCGATTCCCGGCCGAGCCGCGCGCGGGCGGCCTCGTCGATGCCCGTGTCCACATGGCCCACGCGCCAGCCACTGTCCGGCCCGGCGTGGGTGAACTGCACGCAGGGGTAGAGCGTGCCGTCCGGCCCGACGGACACCTGACGCTGGGCCAGTTCGCAACGCTCCTTCTGGTAGCAGTCGCGGTTGACATGCGATGAGATCTTCACCTCGAAGGGGCTGAAATAGAACTTGCGCGCGGCGCGGGTCCAGCGCACATAGCGGTCGCCCAGCTTTTCGTACTGTTTCCGCAGCACCTCAAAATCATCCTCGGTCCAGTCGGCCGCGTAATTCAGCGATACAATCAGGTAGCGCACGCCCAGGTCCTCGATGAGAAACTGCGCCGATGCCTCCAGGTACTGCGCCGTATCCGGGTTGACCACCATGAACACGCTCGAATAGGGCCGCGCCTCCAGCAGCATTCTCAGCTTCGGCAGCAGCAGGTCCCACGTAGGCGCGCCCGAAGCGGCGCGCCGGTGCCGGTCATGCGCCTCGCGCACACCGTCAAAGCTCATCGCCACCAGCATCTGGCTGCGCACCGCGAAGTCGAGAAACGCCCCGTCCAGCAGCGTTCCGTTTGTGGTGATCTTGTGGTGGAACAGCCGGCCCGACGGATGCTTTGCCGCATAGTCCGTCAGCACCGCGATAAGGTCGCGGTGCAGCAGCGGCTCGCCGCCGAAAAAGATGATGCCGCACGACCCGTCTGTCATACGCGCACCCAGGTCAATCGCAGCCCGCCCCACCGCCTCGGACATGACGGGGCTCTCGCACGGCGGCGCATAACAATAGGTGCACCGCATGTTGCAGCGCTGGGACAGGTGCAGCGTGAAATGCATGGTTAATCCTTTAGATTGCGCCCTGGCCCTTGAGCCACTCGATAAAATCGCGTACCTGCGCGCGAAGAAGGTCGGCCGGGACGGGAACCGGCAATGTCATCGCTTCACTTCGCTTCTTGTCACGTTCTGGTCCGGGGGGGAGGTTCATCCAATCCCGCTCTTTGGGACGGGGGCAGGGGTCATAAAAGATGCCACAGTAGATTTCTCGGGCGGATGTGTTCTTCTGGAGGTCCTCGCGCAGATACTTGGCGGCACTCAAGAAATTGTATGAAGGGGCCGTGGTCATGTTGGCGTCATGTTTGTCACCGCTGAGAACGAAATCCTCGTCTGTAAGTGACACATAT
>CAIJOU010000323.1 GCA_903822375.1 Candidatus Hydrogenedentota bacterium | reverse complement strand
GCCACGTTGGCCCGGTTGGCACGCTTGGTATACACTTTTGGCAAGGCACTGGGTGCCGATCAGCCTCAGAAAACAACCTGCAACATGGAGAAACGCACTATGACCACCCTGGGCGTAATAGTCGGCAACCGTGGCTTCTTTCCCGAGCACCTGTGCGAGACGGGGCGCAATACCATCCTGAAGGTCCTGAAAGAGGAGGGAATCAAGGCCGTCATTCTCCCCATGGAGGTGGGCAAATTCGGCGCGATCGAATCCCTGGCCGACGCGCGGCAGTGCGCCGACCTTTTCCGCAAGCAGCGCGACAAAATCGACGGCGTCCTGGTGACGCTGCCCAACTTCGGCGACGAGCGGGCCGTGGCAAACGCACTGCGCTGGGCCGAACTGGAGGTGCCGGTCCTCGTGCACGCGTTCGCCGACGACGCCAAGCACATGACCGTCCGCAACCGCCGCGACAGTTTTTGCGGCAAGATGTCGGTCTGCAACAACCTGCGCCAGTACGGCATCGGCTTCTCGCTGACCACGCTGCACACGGTCGACCCCGAAACGGAGTTCTTCCGCGAAGACCTGCGTCGTTTCGCTGCGGTCTGCCGCGTGGTGCGCGGACTGCGGCACGCGCGCATCGGCATGATCGGCGCGCGTCCGGCGGCGTTCAACACGGTGCGGTACAGCGAAAAGCTGTTTGAGGCGTGCGGCATTTCGGTGGAGACGGTGGACCTTTCGGAGATTATTGGGCGCGCCGGCAAACTCAAGGACGGCGAAAAGGTCGTGAAGGAAAAGCTTGCCGCCGTCTGCGGCTACACCTCCTGCGGCAAGACGCCGAAAGAGGCGCTGCTGCGCATGGCGAAATTCGGCGTGGCCGTGGACCAGTGGATGCAGGACACGCAGGTAAAGGCCACGGCGGTGCAGTGCTGGACCTCGCTCGAGCAGAACTACGGCGTGGTGCCCTGCACGCTCATGAGCATGATGTCCAATTCGCTGCTGCCCAGTGCCTGCGAGACCGACGTGCCCGGCCTGGTCGGGATGATGGCGCTGCAATACGCCTCCGGCAAGCCCTCCGCACTGCTTGACTGGAACAACAACTACGGCGACGACCCCGACAAGGCGGTGCTGTTCCATTGCTCGAACCTGCCCAAGTCCTTCTTTGTGGATCACAAGATGGACTACCAGGCCATCATCGCCGGATCGGTCGGCAAGGACAGCACCTATGGCACCGTGGTCGGCCGTATCAAACCCGAGCCGTTCACCTTCTGCCGTGTCTCAACCGACGACGAGATGGGCGAGGTCATCGCCTACGTCGGCGAGGGACACTTCACTGATGACGCGCTGGGCACCTTCGGCGGCTACGGCGTGGCCCACGTGCCTGACCTCCAGGAACTGCTCCAGTACATCTGCGACAACGGCTTCGAGCACCATGTCGCCGCCAATCTGTCCCAGGTGGGCGATGCGGTCAGCGAGGCTTTCGAGACCTACCTCGGCTGGGACGTGTACCAGCATTCGTAATGCTTGATGCCGGGAAGGGGCGGGCGCCCAAGGTCCGCCCCTTCATTTTGCGTTCTGGGCGGCATTTTCGCCGGTTTAGTTACACCGCTTTTGCCGGAAATGGGTCTATTTCTGAGATTTCGTTCTGCCGAACCGCCTTCTCCCTTCTTTTTCCAGGCGGACCGTCGCGGCAAGCCGGGGAGCATATGCCCACTGTGGATTGTTTCTCTCAATCGAGACGCGTTTCTCATAGAGAATTGACCCAACTTTCTCCCGCACGTAAGATGAGGCGGACAGACAAGGACTGAGACTCATGGATACCGTCGCCAAGAAATCGAACATGCTGGAAATCGCCGAGATCTTCCACAGCATTCAGGGCGAATCCACCCATGCGGGGTTGCCGTGCACGTTTGTGCGCCTTGCCGGATGCAACCTTGAGTGCCTGTGGTGCGACACAAAGCATGCCTGCGGGGACCGATGGACCGTGGGCGCGGTGCTCAAGAAGGTGGAGCATTACGGATGTGCTCTGGTGGAAATCACCGGGGGCGAACCGTTGCTGCAACCGGCCTGCCCTGAACTGGCACAGCGGCTTCTCGATACGGGTCACACGGTGTTGCTGGAAACGAACGGCTCCCGGCCGATTGATGGATTGCCGGCAGAAGTGATTCGAATCGTGGACCTCAAGTGCCCGGACAGCGGCATGACGGACCGGATGCACTGGCCCAACATCGCCATGCTCAATCCGGCCTTGGACGAGGTCAAATTCGTCGTGGCCAGCCGCACCGACTATGAATGGGGCCGGGACATCATCCGGGAGCATGAGTTGGAGAAGCGCTGCGCCGCCATTTTGATTTCGCCGGTCTGGGGCCGGGTCAATTTGCAGGACCTGGCGGCATGGATACTGGAGGACCGGTTGCCGGTCCGGTTTCAACTGCAACTGCACAAACTCATCTGGGGACCGGATGCAACGGGAGTTTAGGACTATTGAGAGCCCACATCGTCAAGGCAATCTTCTTCGAGGCCGCACGGCGCCTGCCGCAGGGACCGGACAAGCCGCCACGTCTTACGGGATACAGCTACAAGGTGGACCTGTTGGCCGGGGGTGAGGTGGATCCCGAACGCGGCTGGGTGGCGGACTACGCCGAACTCAAGGCACTCTTTGAACCCGTGCGCAGTCAATTGGACCACCGCTGTCTGGACGACCTGCCCGGTCTCGCCGGCAAGACGCATCCGTCCGACATCGCCGACTGGATCGAGGACCAGTTGCGCCCCTGGCCCGCATGGTTTGAAGGGGTGCGCGTGTCCGTGTTGGGTGACGGTGCGTTTGACCCGGTCCTGCTTCCCCCCGACAAGTTTGAGCGGCTGCCAAGCCGGTGGTCCTTTTCCTTCGCCGCGGCGCAGTCGCTTCCGCAACTGCCCCCCACCCATCCCTGCCATAATCTGCACGGACACACCTACAAGGTGGAAATCGCCGCGGAGGAACTCGACGGCCTTCCGCCAATCATCAAGAAACTGCACGGCCGGCTGCACGACACGCTGGTGAACGACATCCCCGGCCTGGAACAGGCCACCTGCGAGCGCCTGTGCGCCTGGGTATGGCGGTTCCTGGCCGACCGCGGGGCAAGACCCACGCTGGTGGCGATGCAGGAAACACCCAACAACCGATGCCTCTATTTCGGCGAATAGGAAGACCCACCATGGCCAAAGCTCCGGCTCCGCGCGAACAGTTCAAGGCACTCGACAAGTCCGTGCCCTTTCAAGGGCCCGAAGCCATCGATTCCGCGTGTCTGGAATGCTTCGCATACGACTATGCGGGCACGCCGCACGGCGACGCGATGGAAATCCTCACGACCACCGACGAATTCACATCGGTGTGCCCCTTTTCGGGATTGCCCGATTTCGCTCGGGTCACCATCCGCTACATACCCGGCGAACTTTGCCTCGAACTGCGGTCGCTGAAGTATTACCTGATGTCCTATCGCAACGTCGGAATCTGGTACGAACACCTGGTTAACCGCATGCTGGAAGACCTTGTTCGGGCGTGCAAACCGCGCCGCATGACGGTCGAGGTCGCCTGCAATCCGCGCGGTGGTCTGGGCAGCACCGTCACCGCCTCCTATGACCGGGCCGCCATGGGACCGCCTGAACGTCTGGGCAAGAGAACGGCCCGAAGCGGCAAAAGGGGCGTCAACTCCCGACGATCGCCCCGATAGGGCGCGCGCGCCCGCCTGAAAGACGGCGTCGGATACGGTTTAACGCCCCGAAACCCGAGTCGCGGGTTTGTCAAGAAAATACTTGCGCGTTTGCCCGGTGGTCATGCTAAACTCTATGCCAACAGGGGCCTTGCGTCTAAGGCCGCGATAAGGAGCGGAAATATGGTTATTCGCACCATGCGCGCCGTTGCGTGGATGCCGGTTGCGGCACTCGCCGTGCTCGCGCTGTCGGGCTGCAATAATGCAAGCATTGGCATGAAACTGGTGAATGGGGATGGCGGTGTCTATCCCATTACGGAGGTTCTGGTGTATCCCATGCCCGCCGAAGGGGAGGCTCCGGGCCCGGAGGCGCAGATCAACCGCATGCCGCAGGACAGTTCCGGTTCCACCATAGCCCTGCTGCCGAAGGACCAGACCATGCTTCCCTACCTGTTTCAAAGAGACGTGTACCAAGTGTCGGTAACGTTCTATGACAGCACTAACCAAGTCTTCCGGCAGACGCAGGCCGCAAATCCGGTGGACCTCAGCGGCGTGAAGCCCGGTAGCCTGGTTATTCTGACGGCGGCAATGGACGCGAAAAACGCGTCAACCATCAAGTTCGAGGTCCTTGAATAACGGGCATCCTCGGGCGTTAAAACACTTCGGGAGCAACCCCAGCCGGGCTTGCTCCCGATTTCTTTTGTCCCAAGTCTCGCCGGTGGCAGGCCGCTACCGATTCATCCTCGCTGGAAGGGTATGGTAATCACCCAGAACAACATTCGGAAGAAATACGCAATCCAACCGAATACATCCAGCGCGAAACCCGGCGGCTCGGGCTGGGGGTTTAGTTTTTCCATGCGGCTCGTGCTCCTTTGGGTTGAACCATGCTAATGTCATGAATAACCCGCGCAGAGCGCCCATGATTCCTGTGCGGCATGCCGCGCAAAAGAAAGGCAATCAGCAGTCCGCGTCGCCGGGGGGAACGTGCCCGGGCCGGGTAACATCGACAATATGATTCTGCCCATCCACAAGAACCACGGTGGGATGAAATCCCCTGGCCTCCGCGGCATCCATCTGGGCGTAGGTGATGGCGATGATAAGGTCGCCGGGCGCACCGAGACGCGCGGCCGCGCCGTTCAGGCAGATCGTTCCCGCACCGCGCTCCCCCTCGATCAGGTAGGTGGTGAAGCGGCTGCCGGTGTTGATATTGAGCACATGCACCTGCTCGTAGGGCAGCATGCCGGCCGCCTCCAGCAGCAACGGGTCCACCGTCAGGCTTCCCGTGTAGTTCAGGTCCGCCTCAGTCACCGTGGCGCGGTGAATCTTGCTCTTAAACAGGGTCAGCATCATTGTTGGGAACCTCCATGCCCGGCTGGATTGAACTTTATATTGTCTATCAGCCGTGCAGACTCCAGCAAAGCGGCAACGGCAAGGAGCACGGGCCTTTCGACCCGCTCCACCGGCCGCATGGTTTCAGCGTCCACCAATTCCACATAGTCAATCTTCACTTCGCGCATGCCTTCGCGCACGGCGGATTTGACGGTCTCCGCATCGCGCTCACCGCGCTCCATTAAGTCCAACGCCGCAAACAGCGACCGCGACAGACAGAGCGCGCGGGCGCGCTCCTCCGCGTTGAGGTACCGGTTGCGCGAACTCATCGCAAGACCGTCGGCCTCGCGCACGATGGGCATCTCGACAATCTGAACGGCCATGTCCAAATCGCGAACCATCCGCTTGATCACCGCACACTGCTGCGCGTCTTTCTGGCCGAAATAGGCATGGTCGGCCTCGACCGCATTAAACAGCTTGGTAACGACCGCGGCCACGCCGCGGAAGAAGTGCGGACGGCTGCCGCCGCAAAGCCCCTCGCTCACGCCGCCGACGGTGACAAAGGTCGAATAGTCCTCCGCGTACATCGTCCTCGCGGTCGGCGCGTACACCGCCACCACGCCCGCGGACGCGCACATGGCAACATCCTGGTCAAAAGTGCGCGGGTATTTGTTGAAATCCTCGTGCGGCGCGAACTGCGTCGGGTTGACGAAGATGCTTGCAACAGCAAGGTCGTTTCCGCCCGCGGCGGCGCGCATGAGGCTCAGATGGCCCTCATGCAGCGCGCCCATGGTGGGCACGAAGCCGATGGTCTTCCCGGCCCGGTGCTGTTCGCGGCACCACGCGCGCATGTCTGCGGCATTGTCGAAGATAATCATTCGTACCCGTGCTCCCCGCCGGGATAGGCGCCTTCCTTCACTTCCTTGACGTAGGCGGAAAAGGCGTCCGCCATTGTGCCGCGCACGTCGGCATAGGTCTTGGCGAAGCGGGTCCTGCCCCAGCCGAGAATGTCGTGCATAACCAGCACCTGGCCGTCGCAGGCCGCGCCCGCGCCGATGCCGATGGTCGGAATGGAAAGCGCCGCCGAGATGTCGGCGGCCAGCGCGGAGGGCATGCATTCAAGCACGACGGCAAAACAGCCGGCCTCTTCCAGGCCGAGCGCCGCCGCCTTGATGCGCCGCGCATCGGCCTCGTTGCGGCCCTGCACTTTGAAACCGCCAAAGTGGAGAATGGACTGCGGCGTGAGCCCCACATGGCCCATGACCGGAATGCCCGCGCGCAGGATGGCGCGAATGCAGTCGCCGAACTGGTCTGCGGGCCCCTCCAGTTTGACCGCCTGCGCCCCCGCCTCGCCGACCAGTCGCCCGGCATGGCGCACCGCGTCCTCGGGGCCGGTGTGGTAGGAGAGAAAGGGCATGTCCGCCACGACCAGGGCGCGCTTTACGGCGCGGCTGACCATCGCGGTGTGGTGGGCCATGACGTCCATGGTTACGGAGAGGGTGTTTTCCCGGCCCATGACCACCATGCCCAGGGAGTCCCCCACGAGTACGGCATCCACACCGGCCGCATCCACCAGCGCGGCCGAGGGAAAGTCATAGGCGGTCAGAACGGCAATCTTTTCG
>CAIJOU010000322.1 GCA_903822375.1 Candidatus Hydrogenedentota bacterium | reverse complement strand
GTTGACGCTCACCGCGTGGCTCGTGCTTCGCCGCCGGTCCCGGCGCGAAGTGCTGCTGATGGCCGTCGCCTCTCTGCTCTACTTCGGTTTCTACCGCAAGGGCTGCATCTGCCCCGTGGGCGCAGTGCAGAACGTGGCCAATGTCGTCGCGGGCGACGGCATGGGCGTGCCCTTTGTGGTTGCGGTGTTCTTCTTTCTGCCGCTGCTTTTCGCGCTCTATTTCGGCCGCGTCTTTTGCGCGGGCGTCTGCCCGCTGGGCGCCATACAGGAAGTCTCCGCGCTGTTCCCGGTGCAGATCTCGCGGCCGCTGGAGCACGTGCTGGGCCTCTTCGCCTATGCCTACCTCGGCTTCGCCGTGCTCTGCATCGCCACCGGTTCGGGATTCGTTGTCTGCCAGTACGATCCTTTCGTCGGTTTCTTCCGCTTTGGCGGCACGTTCAACATGTTCCTTGCCGGCGGTATCTTGCTGCTCATCGGCATCTTCGTCGCCCGGCCCTACTGCCGCTTCCTGTGCCCCTACGGGGTGCTGCTGCGCTGGGCGTCCATCTTCTCCAAGTGGCACGCGACCGTTACCCCCGCCGAGTGTATCCAGTGCCGCCTCTGCGAGAACTCGTGCCCCTACAACGCGATCGTGATCCCGACACCGCCCGACTCGCCAATGGACCGTCGCGCGGGCGCACGGCGTTTGGGTCTGCTGCTGCTGGCCACGCCAATTATCGTTCTCTTCGCGGGATGGACCGGCATGGCGGCGCACCAGTTCATCGCGCGCATCCACCCAACCGTTCGCCTGGCCGAACGCGTGGCCGCCGAGGAGCAGGGCAAGTTCGCCGAACGCTCCGTCGAGAGCGACGCCTTTCGGGCGGGCAACAAGACGCCCGCCGACCTGTACGCCCAGGCTGAAGCCCTGAGAATCCGTTTCAAGACCGCCTCCGCGTGTTTTGGCGCCTTCATGGGGCTGGCCTTTTGCGGAAGAATGATTCGACTGTCCGTGATTCGCCGGAACAGGGACTACGTGGCGGACCGGGGCCAATGCCTGAGCTGCGCCCGGTGCTTCGCGTACTGTCCCGTTGGAAAAGAAGATGCCGCTGCCTGACAAGAACAAGCCAAGATTCGCAACCAACGAAACGCTGTGGCGCACCGCCATGACCGTGGCCGTCATTGCGGGCCTCTTTTCGCTGGCCCTGTCCACGCTGTTGATCGCCAATTATGTGCAGGTCAAGGCAGTCAACCCGCTCGACAACCCGGAAATCATCAAACTGCGCCTGCAGTTGGCGCAGTCGCAGGAACCGAACCCGACGCTGGCCGAACAGATCCGGGTGCTGGACCTGCTGGCGCGCAAGGCTTTCTTTACCAGCCAGAAACAGCTTCAGATCGGCGGTTATCTGCTGCTGGGCGGCGTGGTCGTGTTGGCGCTGTCGCTGTATCTCGCGGGGCAGAGCAGGCCCCGGCTGCCCCTGCCCGACCCGAACGTGCCCGCGCCGGGCTACTGGACGCTGCGCGCCCGTGCACGGGAGCTAATCGCGCTGGGCGGATTCGCTTGGGTTATTTGCGCGCTGGTCGCCGCCTACACCACCCGGCTGGATGTGCCGGCACCCACCGCAGTCACCGCGCAGGCCGGTGCGCAGGCAACAGAGCAACCGAAGGGCCAAGCGCCCGCGGCAACCCCGGCGGTGACCTGGCCCGACTGGGCGACCGTCAAGAAGAACTGGCCCTCCTTCCGCGGGCCCGGCGCCTACGGCGTGGCGCAGTACACCACCGCCCCGGTGGAGTGGGACGTGGAAAGCGGCAAGAACATCAAGTGGAAAACGGATGTGCCGCTGCCCTCGCCCAATTCGCCGGTGGTGTGGGACAACCGCGTATTCATGAGCGGCGCGACGCCGGAGAAGCGCGAGATTTACTGTTTCGACACCGACAGCGGGCAGTTGCTCTGGACCTTCACGCTGGAGAAATTCCCCGGCACGCCCGACACGCCGCCCAAGATCAGCGAGGAGACGAGTTTCGCCGCCCCGACCATGGCCGTACAGGGTGACCGCGCCTGCGCCATCTTCGCCAACGGCGATGTGGCCTGCGTCGACTTCAACGGAAAACTGCTCTGGGGAAAGAATCTCGGCGTGCCGGAGAACCACTACGGTCACGCGTCCTCGCTCATCGCCTTCCAGAATCTGCTGCTGATCCAGTATGACCAGAAGGCCAACGGCCGTTTAATCGCACTGGACCTGTCGGACGGGCACGAGGCCTACACAGTTAACCGCGGCATCATTTCCTGGTCCTCCCCGGCCTGCGTGGAAACTCCTGCGGGATTCCAACTCGTGCTGAACTCCTCCAAGGACGTGACCTCCTATGAGCCGCTCACGGGCAAGCAACTGTGGCAGTTGAAATGCCTCAGCGGCGAGGTGGCCCCGAGTCCTGCCTACGGCGCGGGCATGTTCTTCGTCGCCAACGACTATGCGACGGCCACGGCCATCAAGTTCGCCGAGGGCAAGACGCCGCCCGAACCGGAGATCGCGTGGAAGTACGAGGACGCGCTGCCGGACACGTCGAGCCCGGTGGGCACGGACACGCATTTCTACATCAGCACGGCACGCGGCGAGATCGTCTGCCTCGACGCCAAGACGGGAACCCAGGCATGGATGCAGGAAGGCGAGGAGGGATTCAATGCCTCGCCTATCGTCGTCGGTGACCGCATTTACCTCGTGGATCGAAAGGGCGTTGTGACGATTTTCAAGGACAGCGCCACTTTTGAGAAGGTGGGCAGTCCCACGCTGGGCGAGGAGAGCTTCGCGACACCGGCATTCCTGGACGGGCGCATCTACGCCCGCACCGCCACCAAACTGATCTGCATTGCGGCGGGCTGACATGGAACCGGAACTGCGACCAGAAGACATTGACGCGATCGTCGCACGCTGCGGCCGGGGCCGTGACGCGGTCATCCCCCTGCTGCAGGCCATCCAGCGGCAGTATCGCTGGCTCCCCGAGGCCACGCTGCGGCGCGTCTGCGAAACCACCGACATCGCGCCCGCCGACATACAGAGCGTGGCCACCTTTTTCCCCCAGTTCCGTTTCCGGCCCGCGGGCAAACACACGGTCTGCGTGTGCGACGGCACCGCGTGCCATCTCAAGGGTTCCGAGACGGTGCATGACGCCATTGCAAAAGAACTGGGCCTCGCCAAGGGCGAGGACACGGACAAGGACGGCACCTTCACACTCCAGATGGTGCGCTGCCTCGGCTGCTGCACGCTGGCGCCGGCGGTGCAAATTGACGGCGTCACCTACGGCCATGTCAAAGCGGACACGGTGCCGGGGATGCTGGAAGACTTTCTCGCGCAGGCCGCGATGCAGGCGCATCTGGACGGTGCAAAGAGGCACGCCGAACCGGTGGACGGCCCTGAAATCCGGATTGGCCTCGGCTCCTGCTGTGTCGCCGGAGGCAGTGAAATGGTGCGCCGCGCGCTGGAGGAGACGCTCGACAGTTACGCCATCGACGTGCGCGTCAAGCACGTGAGCTGCGTGGGCATGTGCCACCAGACCCCGCTGATGGAAATCGTCACTCCCGGCACCGCGGTGAAGACCTACGCCAAGGTGCGCGCCGAGGATGTGCCCGCCATTGTGCTGTCCCACTTCCCGCCCAAGAGCGCCATGCCGCGCCTCCGCGCAAAGGCCGCGCACTGGCTGGAACGGCTGTACACCGACGACACGGTGCACGAACCGGCGCTCGACCCAAAGAACCCCGCCGTGGCGGGATTCCTCGATGTGCAAAACCGTATTGCCACGGAATGCTGCGGCGAGATTGATCCCACCGACCTGGCGGAATACATCCGCCACGACGGGTTCAAGGCATTGCAGCGCTGTCTCGCGGGACTGGGCGAAACGCCGCAGTCACCGCTGCTGCCCCCGGCGGCGGAAGCGGGCACGCCGCTCGACCCCGAGGCGATTATCGCGGAGATGCACGATAGCGGCCTGCGCGGCCGCGGCGGCGCGGGCTTCCCCACGGCCCGCAAATGGCGCGAGGTGCGCCATGCGGCGGGCGAAACCAAGTATGTCATCTGCAACGGCGACGAGGGCGACCCGGGTGCATTCATGGACCGCATGATTCTGGAGTCGTACACCTACCGCATTCTGGAAGGCATGCTCATCGCGTCGATCGCGACGGGCGCGCACCGCGGCATATTCTACATTCGCGCCGAATACCCGCTGGCCGTGGAGCGCATCAGTGCGGCCATTTCGAAATGCACCGAGGCGGGCATTCTCGGCGACCGCGTGCTCGGCACGCGGCACGCCTTCCACGCCGAGGTCCGCGAAGGCGCGGGCGCCTTCGTCTGCGGCGAGGAGACGGCGCTCATTGCGTCCCTCGAAGGCAGGCGGCCGACGCCGCGTTTCCGCCCCCCCTTCCCCGCGCACCATGGACTCTACGAATGCCCCACGCTGGTGAACAACGTGGAGACGCTGGCGATGGTGCCGTGGATCATCCGCCACGGCGCGGCGGTCTTCGCCGCGCTGGGCACGGCGCACAGCAAGGGCACCAAGGTTTTCGCCCTGGCGGGCAAGATTAGGCGCGGCGGCCTCATCGAGGTGCCCATGGGAATGACGGTCGGACAGATTGTGAACGACGTCGGCGGCGGCGTGCCCGAAGGGCGCTCGCTGAAGGCCGTGCAGGTGGGCGGCCCGTCCGGCGGCTGCATTCCGGCGGCGCTGGCCGATTTGCATGTTGACTATGAAGCGCTGGCCAAGGCGGGGTCCATGATGGGCTCGGGCGGCTTCGTCGTGATGGATGACACGGACTGCATGGTTGAGATGACCCGCTACTTCCTGTCCTTCACGCAACTCGAATCCTGCGGCCGCTGCACCCCCTGCCGCGTGGGCACGAAACAGCTGCTCGACATACTCACGCGACTGTGCGAGGGCAAGGGCACAAAGGCGGACCTCGACGAGTTGCTGCGCCTGGGTGCGGCAATCAAGAAGCAGAGCCTGTGCGGGCTTGGCAAGACCGCGCCGAATCCCGTGCTCACAGGCCTCGCCCATTTTCGCGACGAATTTGAGGCGCATGTCGCCGGGCGCTGCCCGGCGCACAAGTGCAAGGCGCTTATCGCCTACTCGATCACGGACCAGTGCATCGGCTGCACCAAGTGCGCCCAGATTTGTCCCGCCGACGCGATTCCCATGACACCCTACGAGGTGCACGCGATTGACCAGGAGAAATGCACGCGCTGCAACGCCTGTTACGAGATATGTCCCGTGAACGCGGTAAAGGTGGATTGATGATCCGGCTCAAGATAAACGGCACGGAAGTGCACATTGCCGAAGGCGCCACACTGCTCGATGCCGCGCAGGCGGCCGGGGTGGAAATCCCCACATTGTGCCACCTGAAAGAGACCGGCGCGCTCACGTCCTGCATGATCTGCGCCGTGCGCGAAAAGGTCTCCGGACGTCTGCTGCCGGCCTGCGCGGCAAAAGCCATGGAAGGCATGGACATCGACACGGACTGCGAAAAGGTCCATGAGGCCCGCCGCGAGATCCTGCGCATGCTGCTGGACGAGCATGTGGGCGACTGCGAGGGTCCCTGTTCGCGCATTTGTCCGGCCGGGCTCAACATTCCGCGCATGCTGCGCCACATAGAACACGGTGAGTCTGAAGCCGCCGCGCGCCGGGCCAAACTGGACCTCATCTTTCCGGCCACACTGGGCCATGTGTGCACGGCGCCCTGCGAGCGCGTCTGCCGCCGCGGTCAATACGACACAGCCATCGCGATACGCCAAAGCCACCGCGACGCTTCCATGCCCTTCCTGAAGGAAACTGTCGGCCAAGACACGCGCCGCCTCTCGACCGGAAAGTCGATTGTAGTAATCGGTGCGGGTTTGGCGGGTATGGCCGCCGCATGGGAATGCGCCCTGAACGGGCACGCGTGCCGCATCTACGAAAAGCGCGACCACGCCGGCGCTGCGCTGCGCGCCTTGCCCGCAGACAAGTTGCCGCACACGGTGCTCGATGCGGAAACTGCATCGGTGCAGGCACTGGGTGTCGAATTCGTCTTCAATTCCGAAACATCGCCTGCCACACTGATTGATCAATATGATGCCGTAATTGTGGCCTGCAATCTTGCGTTCACCCCCGACGCGAGAGTGTTCACCGCGAAGGAAGAGCCGCTCCACGTGCGGGCGGTGGGCAGCGGCAAGAAGGCCGCGCGCGAGGCAAACGCCTTCCTGGCTAACCAGCCCGCGCCGAGCGCCGACAAATGCTTTAACTCCAGTATCGGCCGCCTCCAGCCCATCGAACTCGCCGCCTATGCGGTGGAACGTCGTAATCAGGCGGATAAGGGTCAGGAAGCCGCCCGGTGCCTGCACTGCGACTGCACCAAGCCGGTGTCCTGCAAACTGCGGCTGTACGCGCAGCAATACGGACTGGCCCCGCAGATTTCACGCACCATGGAGCGCCTGCCCGTGGCGCCGATTCAGACCACCGATAATGTGCTGTTCGAACCGGGCAAGTGCATTAAATGCGGCATCTGTGTCGAAATCGTGCGCGCCTCGGGACTGGACGCGGGCATCGCCTTCGCCGGTCGCGGCCTCGATTCGCACCTGCAGGTTCCCTTCGGGGCCGGTCTGGAAAAGGGCTTGGGCAGGGTGGCCGAACGCTGCGTTCAGGCCTGCCCCACCGCAGCGCTGTCGTTCAGGAATGCGGAGGAAAGCTGATGCGCATCCTCCACCTTGTTCCCGGCAGCGGCGGTACCTTCTACTGCCAGAACTGCGTGCGCGACCGTGCACTGGTGCGCGCGCTGCGCCGGGCCGGCCATGACGTGATCATGGTCCCGCTCTACCTGCCCATGTTCGGCGAGGAGGGCAGCGTGGGCGCAAAGGCCCCCATCTTCTTCGGCGGCGTGAACATGTATCTGCGCGAGAAGGTTCCGTTCCTGCGCAGCATGCCGCAGTGGCTCGACCGGCTGCTCGATTCGCCCTGGGTGCTGCGGCAGGCCGCCGCGCGCGAACAGTCCACCAACGCCGCCGACCTTGGCCCCATGACGCTGTCCATGCTGCGGGGACGGCGCGGCAACCAGCAGAAGGAATTCGATCGCTTTCTCGCATGGCTCGCCGAACAGGACAAACCGGACATCATCCACGTCTCCAACGCGCTGCTGCTCGGGTTTGCGCCCGCCATCAAGAACGTGATCGACGTGCCCATCGTGTGCAGCCTGCAGGACGAGGAGCCCTGGGTGGACGCCATGCACGCGCCCTATGACCAGCGCGTCTGGGAAGCCATCGCCGAGAACGCGAAATGCGTCTCGCGCTTCATCTCCACCAGCGCATGGTATGCGGACCGCATGATCACCCGTATGAACCTCGCCCGGGACCGCGTCTCGGTGGTCTTCCCCGGCGTTGAGACGGACAAGCTGCCCGCCGCCGAAATGGGGCTCGACCCGCCGGTCATCGGCTACCTCGAACGGCTCAGCCGCAGCCAGGGACTGGGGCTGCTGGTGGACGCCTTCATCGCGCTCAAGCGCATGCCGCGCTTCAAGAACCTGCGTCTGCGCGCCACCGGCGGATGCACGCCCGCAGACCGGCAGTTTCATGAAAGCATCCGCGCCAAACTCCGCAGCGAGGGCATGGACGACGCGGTGGAGTTCCTCGAAGAATTCCAACTGGCGCAACGCGGCGAATTTCTGCGCTCGCTGTCGGTCCTTTCCGTGCCAGTCCCCGGCGGCGAGGCCTTTGGCCTCCAACTGCTCGAGGCGATGGCGCACGGCGTGCCCGTGGTCCAGCCCGCGGAGGGTTCCTATCCCGAGATTATCGCCGCCACCGGCGGCGGCGTGTTGTACGACCCAAAGACGCCGGACGGACTGGTTAACGCCCTGCAGTCACTGCTGGAAAACCCGGACGATGCGCGGCGTCTGGGCCGTCAGGGTCGCGAGGCCATCCTGGCGAAGTTCAACATGGACCGGGTGGTGCGCGACATGACGGCCGTGTACGGCGCAGCGCTGGAGCGCAGTCCATGAAACCCCTGAAATGGATTGTCTTCTACCTTGCCGTAGCCGCACTGATCGTGTTGGGGGGCAACGCGCTGGTGTTCTTGTCGTCTCGGCATCCTGACGCCAAACAGAGTCTGGTCAGCGCGGTTTCGGCGCCAAAATTTCAGCCGCCTCCACCCCCGGCGCCGGTGAAGACCCCGGAATGGAACACTTACCACGGCAACAACGCACTCACCGGCATTGCGGACGCCTCTTTTCCCGACACCCTAGAGGTCCTGTGGCGCATCAAGGCCGGTGCGCCGGTGCGCGAGACGCCGGTGGTCCATGACGGGCATGTTTTCTATGCCACCGCGCGCGGCGACGTTGTCGCCATGGACCTGGCCGGAAAACAGGTCTGGGCCAAAGAATTCTTCACGGGCGAAAAGGTGAAGGACGAGCCGGTGCGCGAACGCATTGACGCGCCCCTCGCCTGCTTCGACAAACTTGTCCTCTTCGGCACCTCGGAGGGTCACTTCATCGCGCTCGACACGGCCACGGGCGACGAGCGCTGGCGCGTGCAGCTCATGGGCCCTATACGCGGCACGGCCAACTACCTTGCGGGCAACCCGAACCGCATCTACATCATCGAGCAGCCGACGGGCGTGCTGCACTGCATCGACCCCGAGACAGGCAAGGTGCTTTGGAAATCGGAGGGCATCGAGCGCTGCGACGGCTCGCCCTCGGTGTCGGCCGACGCCGTCACTTTCGGCAGTTGCGCCGCCGCCATTCACGTCTTCGACCCCGTCACGGGCAAGCTGCTGCGCAACATCAAAATCGACGGTGATTCACAGGTGGCGGGCGGCGTGGCGCAGGACAAGGGGCTGGTCTTTTCCGGCTGCCGCAGCGGCAAGGTGCTTCAGGTGGATGTGAAAGAGGGCAAGATTCTGTGGGCCAACGAGCAGAGCGAATCGGAGGTCTACTCCACGCCCGCCGTGAACGACACCTGGGTGGTTGCGGCCTCCGACGACGGAAATATTTATGGGATAGACCGCGTTGACGGCAAAGGCAAGTGGAAGTTTGACACCAAGGGATCGCCCACCTCGGCGGTCATCACGGGCGACAAGGTCGTCGTGGCGGCCGACGGCGAGTTGTTCCTGCTGCGCCTGGCCGACGGCACCAAGGCATGGTCGCTCAAGATCAGCGACGAGATTAGTGCGCCGGCCGTCGCCGGGGATATGATTCTGGTGGGCAGCGAGGACGGCTCAGTGGTTGCCCTCGGCGCGCCCAAAACCAGGGAGCCAGAAACGCCATGAACGGTGCCGCCCCACTGGTGGAAATGAAGGGTGTTTCCAGGGAATACCCCGCCACGCCGATGCCCGTGCGCGTGCTGGCCGAGGTGGATTTCTCGCTGAACGCGGGCGAATGCGCCGCAATCATAGGCCCCTCCGGCTGCGGCAAAAGCACTTTCCTGAACATCCTCGGCACGCTCGACACGCCCACGGGGGGCGAATACCGGTTTAACGGCCGCGACACCTGCGAACTTTCCGCAAATGAACTTGCCGCGCTGCGCAACCGCGACATCGGTTTCGTGTTTCAACTGCACCACCTGCTGCCGCAGTGCACCGCCGTGGAGAACGTGCTCGTGCCCGCACTGGTGGCGACCCATCCCGACGAGGCCCGCGCGCGGGCCGTCGACCTGCTCGGCCGCGTGGGACTGGAGCACCGCATCGACGCGCGCCCCGGCCAGCTTTCCGGCGGCGAACGGCAGCGGGTGGCCGTGGTGCGCGCGCTGATTAACCGGCCCGCACTGCTGCTGGCCGACGAGCCCACCGGCTCGCTGAACCAGGAGGGCGCCGAGAAGCTTGCCGACCTGCTGCTGGAACTGCACCGCCAGGAGGGCATGGCCGTGGTAATTGTCACGCACGCGCCGGCCATTGCGGCGCGCTTCGGACGGGTGCTCGAACTGCGCGACGGCCGCCTCGCGGCCCGGGACTGAGCGCCATGTCCGCCCTGCGTCTCATTCTGCGCAGTGTGGCCTACCACCGGCGCATGCACGCCGGACTGCTGCTGGGCACCCTGCTCGCCTGCGCCATCCTCACCGGCGCGCTGGTCATGGGCGACTCGGTCAACCAAACCCTGCACGACATTGCCGTGGCCCGGCTCGGCGGCATCGCCCACGCACTGGACCGGGGCGGGCGTTTCTTCTCGGACACGCTCAGCGCCGGTCTCATAGCGAAGGACGCGAGAATACACGCCGCCAGTTTGCTGACGCTGAACGGCATGGCGGCCACGCCGCCCGGCGGCAAGGGGCCGCAGAACCAGTTGAACCGCGTGCAGGTGCTCGGCGTACAGCCCGATTTCTGGCTCTTCGCCAACACGCATCCGGCCGACACGAAACTCGGTCGTCAGGAAGTCTTCCTCGGTGAACGCACCGCCGCCGCGCTGGGCGTGCATGCGGGCGACGATGTCTCGCTGCGCGTTGCGAAGCACGCACTCATGCCGCAGGACGCGCCGCTGTCCGCGCGCGGCAAGGACAACACGGTCGAAAGTCTCGTCACGGTGAAAGCGGTCCTGTCGGACGTGCAACTGGGCCGTTTCAGTCTCGCCGCAAACCAGACCGCGCCGTACAACGTGTTTGTGGACCGCGCGTGGCTCCAGGAACAGGCGGACCTCGCCGGGCTCGCCAATCTTGTCGTGGCCGATGAGTGTGCGGGGTTGGATGGGCTCAACGCGGCCATCGACCAGTCATGGACGCTGGAACAGATCGGCCTGCGCGTGCGCAGCCATCCGTCGGGCCTGGTGCAGATCGAATCGGAGCGGGTCTACCTCGACGACGAGACGGTGGGCGCCGCGATGGAACTGCCCAACCCGCAGCCCACGCTCACCTATCTCGTCAATTCCATCGGCAAGGACGGCAAATCGACGCCCTACTCCTTCGTGGAGGCCGGGCCCGGGCCCGCAGGCATGCGCGACGATCAGGTGGTCATCAACCAATGGGTGGCCGACCAGATCGGCGCCGTTCCCGGTGACACGCTGAATCTCGCCTATTTCCAGCTCAGTCCGTCGAACTCTTTTGTCGAACAGCATCGCGACGTCACGGTGCACAGCGTTGTGCCGATGGATGCCATGCTGCTGGAGCGGGAACTGGCCCCGCGCTTCGCCGGGCTCAGCGACGTGGAGAACTGCCGCGACTGGGACATCGGCATGCCGATGGACAAAACGCTGCTGGCCGACAAGGCCAACGAGGACTACTGGAAACAGTACGGACAGACGCCCAAACTCATCGCCACCTTCAAAGCTGGGAAGGAGATGTGGGGCAACCGCTTCGGCGACCTGACGGCCGTCCGCTTCGATGGCCGGCGCCACACACTCCCATCGCTGGAGACGGCCATCCTTGCGCATCTGAGGCCCGCCTCGATGGGACTATCCTTCGTGCCGCTTCGCCGCCAGGCTCAGGCGGCTGCGGAGG
>CAIJOU010000321.1 GCA_903822375.1 Candidatus Hydrogenedentota bacterium | reverse complement strand
CTCCTCGTTCTTCACGACGAGCTTGCGCTTGCCGCGGACGGTGCCCTCGAAACCGACGATGCCGTCGATGCGGGACATTTCAGCGGCTTCCTTCGGACGGCGGGCTTCGAAGAGCTCGGCGACGCGCGGGAGACCACCGGTGATGTCCTTGTTCTTGCTGAACTGGCGCGGCGTCTTGGCGAGCAGGTCGCCGCCGCGGATGTCCATGCCGTCTGTCACCATCACGTGGGTCTGTGCGGGAATCGTCGCGAACGAGAGCACTTCATTGTTCGCGCCCAGCAGTGTAATCTGCGGGTGAATGTCATGCTTGTGCTCGGTGACGATGATTTCCTCAAGACCCGTGTCGGCGTTGACTTCCTGGCGCACGGTCACGCCGCGAAGCATGCCGTCCAGACGGACTTTACCGGCCACTTCGGCGACGATGTAGACGTTGTACGGGTCCCACTGGAATATCAGCTGGCCCTTCTTGATCTTCTGATTGTCCGTGCAATGCAGGCGGCAGCCCGTGGGCACCAGCATGCGCTGCACCTCCTTGCGCTCCGCGTTCAGGATCACGATTTCACCGCCGCGGTTCACCACCACGGTGTGGCCGTCGCGGTTCACCGCGGTCTTGATGTTGCGGAAGGTGAGCAGTCCGGTCTCGGCGGACTTGATGTCCGTGCTCTCGACCTGGCGGCTCGCCGCACCACCGATGTGGAATGTGCGCATCGTAAGCTGCGTGCCCGGCTCGCCGATGGACTGCGCGGCGATGATGCCCACCGCCTCGCCCAGTTCAACCAGCTTGCCCGTGGAAAGGTTGCGTCCGTAACAGCGCGCGCATGCGCCGCGCTTGCTCTGGCAGGTCAGGGTCGAGCGAATTGTCACGCCCGGCAGGCCGGCCTCCACGATGCGCCGCGCCTTTTCCTCGTCAATTTCCTCGTCGAAGCGGACCACCGGCTCGGACTCGCCCGGAAGCATGACATCGTCCAGCACGTAGCGGCCGACGATGCGCTCGTTGAGCGGGGCAACGATGTCCGAACCGTCCATGAGGGGTTCGACCCACACGCCGTTCAGCGTGCCGCAGTCGTCCTCCTCGATGACCACGTCCTGCGCCACGTCAACCAGACGCCGCGTCAGATAGCCGGCGTCGGCCGTCTTCAACGCGGTGTCGGCCAGACCCTTGCGGGCGCCGTGGGACGAGATGAAGTACTCGATAACGGTCAGGCCCTCGCGGAAATTGGAGATGATCGGCGACTCGATGATGTCACCCGACGGCTTGGCCATCAGGCCGCGCATGGCGGCCAACTGGCGAATCTGCGACTTGCTGCCGCGGGCCTTGGACTCGTACATCAGGTAGATGCCCGTGAAGCCCTGCTCGTTCTCCTCCATTCGGCGCAGCATGGCCGCAGCCACCTCTTCCGAGGTGGTCGTCCATTCGTCGATGATCTTGTTGTACCGCTCGCCGGGTGTCAGAAGTCCGTTCTGGTACATGTCCTCGATCTTGGCGACGTTCGCCTCGGCGCGCGCGACAAGCTCTTTCTTCTCGGGCGGAACGACCATGTCCTCGATGGCAATCGAAATGCCGGACAGGGTGGCGAACTTGAAGCCGACCGACTTCAGCGAATCAAGCAGTTCCACGGTCTTGTGGTGACCGTGCAGCGAGTAGCACTTCGCGATCACCTGGCCGATCGTGGTCTGATCGTGGCGGCGGTTCACGTCCTCAATGGTGATTTCCTTCGGCAGATGCTCGGCCAGCAGCACCCGGCCCACGGTGGTGTCGATCACCGCGCCGTTGTACTGCAGCTTGATCTGCGCGTGGATGCCCACCTTGCCGCGTTCGTGCGCCAGAACGACGGACGCCGTGTCCGCGTAGACCCGGCCGGGCTGAAGCAGCACTTCGACCCCGTCCCGGTACTGCGACCATTCGGACTTCCATTCGCCGAGGGCGCCCTTGCGCGCCTTGGACATCCAGGAAATGCCCAGAACGATGTCCTGACTCGGCGTCACGATGGGGGAGCCGTCGGACGGAGAGAAGATATTCGACGAGGCCATCATCAGCAGATGCGCCTCAAGCTGGGCGGCCGGGAACAGCGGAAGATGGACGGCCATCTGGTCGCCGTCAAAGTCGGCGTTGAACGCGCGGCACACCAGCGGATGCAGCCGGATCGCCTTGCCCTCAATGAGGACCGGCTGGAAGGCCTGGATGCCCAGGCGGTGCAGCGTCGGGGCGCGGTTGAGCATCACCGGGTGGTCCTTGATCACGTCCTCAAGAATGTCCCACACCTCGTTGCGGCCCTGCGAAATGATGCGCTTGGCCGCCTTGATGGTCGCGGCGATGCCGCGCTCTTTGAGCTGGTTGATGATGAACGGTTCGTACAGCTCCAGGACCATGCGCTTGGGCAGACCGCACTGGTGCAGCTTGAGTTCCGGACCGACAACAATCACGGAACGGCCCGAATAGTCCACGCGCTTGCCGAGCAGGTTCTGGCGGAAACGGCCCTGCTTGCCCTTGAGCATGTCGCTCAGGGACTTGAGCGGGCGGTTGCCCGTACCCAAAACGGTCCGGCCGTGGCGGCCGTTGTCGAACAGGGCGTCCACCGCCTCCTGAAGCATGCGCTTTTCGTTGCGCAGAATGACTTCGGGGGCGCGCAGGTCGAGCAGGCGCTTGAGCCGGTTGTTCCGGTTGATCACGCGCCGGTAAAGGTCGTTGAGATCGCTCGTCGCGTAGCGTCCGCCCTCAAGCGGCACCAGCGGGCGCAGGTCCGGCGGAATCACGGGCACCGCGTCAAGCACCATCCAGGACGGATTGTTGCCCGACTTGCGCAGCGCCTCGACGATCTTGAGGCGCTTGACCACCTTGGCCTTTGACTGCACCGAAGTGGTCGCCGCAAACTCGGCGTGGAGTTCCGCGCTGAGCGTTTCGAGGTCGAGCTCGCCAAGGAGGTTCTTCACCGCCTCAGCGCCCATTTGCGCCGAGAACGCGTCCGCCCCGTGCTGGCTGCGGGCCTCCTGGTACTCGTCTTCGGTGAGCAGTTGCATGCGCGAAAGCGGCGAGCTGCCCGGATCGATGACGATGTACTGCTCGAAGTAGATCACCCGCTCCAGGGAACGGATGGACAGATTGAGCAGGTTGCCGATGCAGCTTGGCGTCGTCTTGAAGAACCAGATGTGCGTTACGGGCACGGCCAGCTTGATATGGCCCATGCGCTCGCGGCGCACCTTGCTCTCGGTGATTTCCACGCCGCAACGGTCGCAGGTTATGCCCCGGTGCTTCACTTTTTTGTACTTGCCGCATCCGCATTCCCAGTCTTTGACCGGGCCGAAGATGCGCTCGCAGAACAGGCCGTCTTTTTCCGGCTTGAACGTGCGGTAATTGATGGTTTCGGGCTTCTTCACTTCCCCGCGGGACCACCTGAGGATTTCCTCGGGCGAGGCCAGCCGGATCTGAATCGCGTCGAAACGATCGCCTGTAGTCGGGATATGCTTGGCCAAGGCTTTATTCCTCCGCGGGTTCTTCTTCCGCTTCAGTTGCACCTTCCTTCTTCACGAGCTTGATCACGTCGAGGCAGAGGCTCTGCATCTCGCGCACAAGCACGTTGAAGGATTCGGGGGTACCTGTTTCAACCTCGCGATCGCCCTTGACGATCGCCTCGTAGGCCTTTGTGCGGCCCTGAATGTCGTCGGACTTGATCGTGAGCAGTTCCTGCAGGGTGTACGACGCGCCGTAGGCCTGGAGCGCCCACACTTCCATTTCGCCGAAGCGCTGTCCGCCGAACTGCGCCTTGCCGCCCAGCGGCTGCTGGGTGACGAGGGAGTACGGGCCGATGGCGCGCGCGTGAATCTTGTCGTCCACAAGGTGGTTCAGCTTCATCATGTAGATCTGGCCCACGCAGGTGTTCTGGTGCAGCGGCTCGCCGGTGCGGCCATCGCGAAGCCGGATCTTGCCCGACTCCGGCAGGCTTGCCTGCTTGAGGTACTTGCGCACCATGTCCTCGGTGGCGCCGTTGAACACCGGCGTCGCAACGCGCATGCCCAGCGCCTTGACGGCCCAGCCCAGATGGGTTTCCAGAATCTGGCCCGCGTTCATGCGGGAGGGCACGCCGAGCGGATTCAGCAGGATTTGCAGCGGCGTTCCATCGGGAAGGAACGGCATGTCCTCGCGCGGCACGATGCGCGCGACGACGCCCTTGTTTCCGTGGCGGCCGGCCATCTTGTCGCCGACGTTCATGCGGCGCTTGGTGGCCACGAACACCTTGACAACCTTGATGACGCCCGGTGCCAGCTCGTCGCCCTTGCGAAGCCTTTCAAGCTGCGCCTCGCGGTAGGCCTGCAGTTTGGCCTCTTCCATCGCCGCCATGTTGACCAGGCGGGCGAAACGCTGCTGCACGGCCTTGTCCTCCAGGCGGAGGCGGGCGAGCACACTGTAGTCGGCCGTTGTCAGGTGCTTGGCCTTGATGCGCTTGCCCTTTTCGAGCACCAGTTCCTCGGTGTGGAAGTCATAGACGTCCTCGAGGATCTTCATGCCGACGACCTCTTCGCGGACCAGCGCCTCGAAACTGGCGCGGATTTCCTCGATGCGGTCGTCAAACTGGCGCTTGATGCGGGCAACCTCGCTGGTCAGCGACTTCTTCGCCTGCGCATCGCTGCCCTTGTCCTTGCGGCTGGACACTTTCACGTCCACCACGACGCCGCTGGCGCCCGGGGGCAGCGTGAGCGACGCGTCGCGCACGTCCTCGGCCTTTTCGCCGAAGATGGCACGCAGCAGTTTTTCCTCGGGGGCAAGTTCGGTTTCGCCCTTGGGCGTGACCTTGCCTACCAGGATGTCGCCGGGGCCGACCTTGGAGCCGATGCGGACGATACCGTCCTCGTCGAGGTTGCGCAGGGCTTCCTCGCTGACGTTCGGGATGTCGCGCGTGATCTCTTCGGGGCCCAGCTTGGTGTCGCGCGCCTCAAGCTCGAACACGTTGATGTGGATCGACGTGAACACGTCGTCCTTCACCAGGTCCTCGCTGAGCACGATGGCGTCTTCGAAGTTGTAGCCTTCCCACGGGATGAACGCGACCAGCACGTTGCGGCCCAGTGCCAGCTCGCCGTGGTCCACGGCCGGCCCGTCGGCGATGATGTCGCCCTTGCGGACCTTGTCGCCCTTTTCCACGATGGGGCGCTGGTTGATGCAGGTGTTCTGGTTGGAGCGCATGTACTTGCGCAGGGAGAACACGTCCTCGTCGGGACGGAACGGGTTTTCACCGCGCTCGCTGACGCGGATGCGGATGGTCTCGCTGTCGGCGTACTCGACCACGCCGTCGCGCTCGGCCCGCACCACGGTGCCGGAGTTGCGCGCGGTCACGTGCTCAAGACCGGTTCCGACCAGCGGCGCCTCGGTGCGCAGGAGCGGCACCGCCTGGCGCTGCATGTTCGAGCCCATCAGCGCGCGGTTGGCGTCGTCGTGCTCCAGGAAAGGAATCAAGGCGGCCGCCACGCTCACGAGCTGCTTGGTGGACACGTCCATGTAGTCCACCTGGCCCGGGTCCACCCGCGGATAGCCGTCACGGTGCCGGCAGAACACCAGCGAGCTGGTGAACTTGCCCTTGCCGTCGATCGCCGCGTTCGCCTGGGCGATGGTGTAGTTGTCCTCGTCGTAGGCCGAAAGCATCTCGACCCGGCTGGTCACCCGGCCGTTTTCCACTTTGCGGTACGGCGTCTCGAGGAAGCCGTATTCGTTGATGCGCGCGTAGGTGGAAAGCGAAGCCATG
>CAIJOU010000320.1 GCA_903822375.1 Candidatus Hydrogenedentota bacterium | reverse complement strand
GTACGGAATTGGTCTGGAATTGAGCCTCCTCAGCCCGCTGGAGATAGGACCGGCCTACAAGGAGGAAACAGGGGAACAGGGCCTTTGGATGCATTACCGCAAGGGCTTGCGCGACGCAAAGACGGGTGATTACAGCGTTGAATTGTGGCGTCAACTCGGCTGGTCAAACAACAAGGGTCCCATATCCATTGAGGACGCGGGGGTTCGGGTCTTCTCCTTCCGGGAGAGGGCAATGGGCGGCACGCAGCACGTGGTTGTGGACCCGGCGGACATCGTTGAGATCACGGACACAGCGCAGGTGGAGGTCTTTGAGAATGTCACGCGCGGCACGAAGGAGTACCGGGCGGTCCGGATTAGGGTGCACGGCACCGGCAAGGCCGATGGGCGCGACCGCGTGATGGTGCTGCAGATGTACCGCACGCCGGAGATGGACTATTTCAGCGACAAGGCCCTCCCCTATCTCGAAAAACTCGGGGACCGCTACGCGGACGCGGGGGTAACACTGAACGGGCTGTACAGCGACGAAATGCACATACAGCAAGACTGGGGATACTTCAGCCATCATGACAACGGAGAATTTGCGCTGCGGTACGTGAGTCCCGGCTTTGCCAAACGTTACGCGGAGAAATACGGCCCGGAATACGCCGATTTCGGAAAGTGGATGGTTTATTTCATCTTTGGCCAGGAAGACTCGGAGAACGACCTTACGGCGAAACAGGACGTTTCGCATGTTTTTGGCGCCGCGCCCGAGGATATTCAGCGTGCCGCACTGTTTCGGTCGCGCTACTTCAGCATGCTCCAGGACGGGGTGGTGGACCTCTTCGCAGCGGCGAAGAGGCATATGGAGACGCGTATGGGTCATCGGCTTGAAGCCCGCGCGCACGCGACCTGGGCGGAAAGCCCCACTATCGACAAATGGAACACCGGCCAATCCCATCTGGCGGCGAACCAATACGAATACACGTCGAATTTCGTCTGGTCCTGCACGGTGCAGCAAGCCTCAGCCGCATGCGCCGACTACTTCAAATGGGGCGATTTCCTGACCGGGAACGGCAACGACCATGCCGAGGGCGGCTGGCTTGACCGGAACTATTTTGCACTCGCTCTGGCCTGCTCCACAGGAAGCATCAATGAGGTGCCCTATTCCTACGGTGCGCACTGGGGCATGCCCGACGTGATCAGCGAACGTCGGAGCGCGGTCCAGACGGCGTTTGGCGCCGCCGGAGCGCCCTATCACTCGATGGTGCAGGACATGCAGCACCGGGATGTCTCCGTCCTCATGCTCTACCCCCTGGACCTTGTTGCCGCAAATGAGCGTTTTGGAAGCTGGATGAGCCAGTACGGCTATGCGAACCAGATTACCCAGGCAAAACTGCTGGAAATGGGCCGGGTTAACCAGGGCGGGATCGACATCGCTGGACGCCGCTATACGACGCTCGTTGCGCAGTTTGAACCCTTCCCGTCAAAACAGTTGCTGACGATGATGCGCGACATGGCGGAAGGCGGTGGACGGGTGATTTGGTCGGGACCGCCGCCCGTGCTTGATGCCGACGGCGATCTGGCGGGCGCGGCATGGCTGACGCTTGCCGGGGCCGCCTATACGCCGCGCGTGGATGACGGCCTGATAGGTCCGGGCCGTCAGGTCGCTTTTGAAGGTTCCCTTGCCCATGTGCCGCCAATGACGGTAATGACGGACTTTATAGTTGATCGCCTGTACCCCTTGGCACCGGCGGAAGGCACGGAAGTGGTGGCCCGCTCGGGCAGGCATGTGCTTGGCGTCCGCAAGACATACCCCTCCGGTGGCAGCTTCACGGCACTGGGATTCCGACCCAGAGATGACCAAGCGGCCAGTCTGGGCTACGAAAGCCGCCAATGGTTTGAAATACTGAATTGTCTGGGCGCCTACGCGCCGACGGGCGTGTTCGGCGCGCAGAACGACAACACGGAATACCTGTCCCGCACCACCGAATACCTGGCGTGCCGTTTTCCCAACGGGACGCTGTCAATAGCACCCCATTTGCGTTCCGTGGAGGAATCGTGGCCCGGCGGATTTGCCCGAAAGAAGGAGCAGGACGCCGAAATAATGGCGGGCATCACCCTGCCTTCAGACCGGGTCGCCCTTGACGCCTTCAGAATCAACGGACATGAAGTCACTTTCAATGGCCGCCTGACAACCTCCTTCCGCGTTGACGACCAGAAACGGCTGATTGCATTCTGTGGGGCGGACTGTCAGAAGATAACGCTGGACGGTGCCGTGACAGAGTTCGCGGACAAGCCCATGCCGCTGGTCGCGTGGGCGCCCGTCACTTCCGACCGCAAAGTGGACGGCGGCGCCGTAATGCTGCTCTTCCATTTGGGTGAGGGCAATCTCCGCATTCCCGCGCCCGCCCTGACGGGCTCGGTGGAGGTTGTTGTCGAGGGCGGCAAACCCGGAAGCCGGGGCGAGGTGCTGGAATCCAGTGTGCAGGACGGCATCCTTCAAGTTCACGCCGTGCCGCAAAGCGCCAACCGATGGATATATGTAGTCCCAAAGGGATGATATTGCCACCGGGAGCGTCGGCAGAGATGTCCGGCGCTCCCGGACCTGTTGAAACGATTTCTTGGGGAAGGTTATACTCAAATACATGGCAAAAGTACTGCTTAGTTCGGTTTTTAAGCCCTTTGGCGTTGATGGTCTGTACAGTCGGCACGACTCGCAAATCGAGTTGTTTCACAACCAACTCACCAAGTATCAGGGTGTGTTCAGCATCCGTCAGCACTTTCTCACCTACGGACTCCACGTCATTGCCAACAACCTCGACACCCCCGTAACCGTCCTTGAGTTTCCCTCCTGGAAACGCTTTTGCAGGGAGGTGAAAAAGGGGTACGACTACGTGGGCATCGGCTCGATCGTGCCGAATTTTGAAAAGGTTCGGCGCATGGCGCGCGAAATCCGCCGGCTGTCACCGGAAACCAAGATAATAGTGGGCGGCTTTTGCGCCACGGTCGACAACATTCGCGAGCGGCTGGACGTGGATTACGTCTGCGTGGGGGAGGGCATTTCATTCATGCGAGAGCTGCTGGGACAGCCCGCCGAGTTCACTTTTCGCAATCCGAACATGTATCTCGAAATGCGCGAAGTCTTCGGAGTTCCCCTCCTTGGGGTCAAGACACCGCATATTCCGGTGGGGCTGGGATGTCCCTATGGCTGCGATTTCTGCAATCCCAGCCACTTCTTCGGAAAGAAGCACATCGCATACTACAAGACCGGGCAGGAACTCTACGCGGAAATGGTTCGCCTGAGGAAAGTCTATTGGACGGACCTTGTAAGCTTTACGGGTGATGACAATTTTCTGGCCAACCCGCGACGCGCCCGGGAACTCCGGGACGCCGTGATGGCGGGAAACTGCAATGTCGACATCTTTCTCTTCGGAACCGCGGACTGCATAGAACGTTTTGGGGTCGAGGCGTTGGCGGAGATGGGCGCCAGTCTCATCTGGATTGGGCGTGAAAGTAACGTTAGTCCCTATGAAAAAAATCGCGGCGTCGACATGGCCGACCTGATTAAGCGGCTTCATGCCTACGGTATTAAGGTCATACTTTCCAGCATCCTGCTGCTCGACGAGCATACGAAGGAAAACATCCCGGACGACATTTCCGCCCATCTCGACTGTCATCCGGACTTTAGCCAGTTCTCCTTCTATTCGCCCAGTCCGGGAACCCCGTTATATGACCGGCTGAAGTCGGAGGACCGTTTGCTGGGGGGCATCGCTTTCGAGGAAATGCACGCGTTCAAACAGCCCTGGATCCTCCACCCGCACTTTACCCTCGATGAGGCGGAGCAATTGCAGGAACAGGCCTATCTTCGCGATTTCCATGAGTTGGGACCAAGCATTGTGCGCTGGAACGAGACGGATATCGCCGCCTACCTCAATATGAAGAACTCGCAGAATCCCACGCTCAAAAGACGGGCCGCGGCCATGGCCAAGTCCCTGTCCAGGGCCCGCATACTGCTCCGTGCCATAGAACTGCTCGCCCCCACCGTCTTCATTCGTGAGCGGGCGCGCGAGGTGCGGGGACGCATCGAGGCCGAATTTGGCCGTCTCGGCGTGGTCGGCGAAGCAGTTGCCCAAGGTTTCCGTGTGTTTGGCCGGCTTCGCGAGTGGCGCACCGCCCGTTTTGGTGACGCGATTCAACCCTACACCCGTATATTCCGCTATGGTCCTCACAACTCGTAATCTCGGCACACATTTGCTCGCCCCCTAAAGATGACATTTGGACAAGGGAACCGGTCCCATGCTCACATAAAGCCCAACTGTTCAATTCGCTTTGACGGCTCATCGTGCTAGACTATAAAGTAGTGTGTGTATTGCATCCGTCGCGCATGGATTTAACGGGTCAACCTTGAAGGCTTTCCAATGAAACCGTGGCACCTGATGTCGGCATCGTGTTTCCTGCTGGCAAGTGCTCTGGCTACAGCCGCACCGGGACCAGACGACCTTGTCATGGGCCGCAACGCCCAAGTACTCGGAAACGGAGCCAACGGCCGGTATCAGCTTGAGGTGACTGTTACGCTGGAGGCCGGGTCCGACGTGGCGGCCGGCCTGACGGCGCTGCTCGTGGAGGAGACCCTTCCCACGGGGTGGGTTTACGAAAGCGTTGTGTCCCATCCCGCCCCCTCGGGCGTAAACACCCTTCCGGGAAACACCTGTCGGTTTGTCTGGGCCACGCTTCCCAATCTCAGCACCCCATTCTCATTTGCCTACCGGCTGAATTACCCGTCAGGCGCTTCCGGCAGAGCCATTGTTGGCAAGGCCCTTTATCAGACCGGCGGCGGGCAGCTTGAATCCAATACAGTGACCACGCCGCAAAACGCCATTTCTTGCCTCACAATGACCCGTCTTGTCGCGAACCATGACCCCGGACGTGAGGTTACTGTACAGGTAACGCTGGACAACTTCTGCGGTGAACCGGTGGCCGCGCTGGCAGTGGAAGAAAGCTGGCCGCCGGGTTGGACCTATGTGTCATCGGCAGCGGCGGGTTTGCAGGACGGTATCAATGCACCGAAGCTTGACGATGAGGACACCTTCCAGTTCTACTGGGTTTCCATTCCCAGCTTCCCCTACACATTCACATACGTTGTCAGGGCGCCTGAGACCGGCAGCGGCACGGTGACGATGACCGGCCAGTCCATTGCGCGGTTGAGCGGTCCGGAGTTGCGCACACCCCTGCTTAGCTCCGTTTTCGACCCACCGCCCCTGACGCCGGCGATTCCCGTGGGCGCGTCCGCCCCCATCCTTCTCGCTCTGGCCGCCGTGCTCACGCTGCTCGCCATTGGACGGTTGGCACGGGCTTCCAAGCGCCGGCCTTAGAGCGCTACTGACAGCCCTGCGAGCAAAACTGCCCACAGGCTCTGCCATGGTACCATCGGTCTTCAAGGAGCTGAACGAATGCTGCAACGGATTGTGCTTTGTGCATTGCTCACGGCCGCGATACAGTTTGAAGCACGGCCGCAGGCGGTTGGAGAGACTGCCGCGGCGGAAAACGGACGTCGGACCCGGGAAATCATCGCGTTCTGCCTCAACTATGCCGACGGTTGGCTGAAGCAGGCCGACCCTGCCACAGGGCTGCTGCCAAGGCGGCTCAACACGGACCGCTTCTGGAATTCGAAAGACTGCGCCGCCGACAACTATCCCTATCTTCTTCTTACCGCCAAAGTTACCGGACAAGTGCATCTGGAACGGACGGCCCTGGCGGTCTTGGAGACAGAACGCCGCCTGACCCCGCGCATCGATTCCCTGCCCGACACCTATGATTTTGCCAAGGGTGGATTTGCGGACGCGTCGCCCAATCTTCAGGACATCCTGTTCGGTGCCTCGGAGTATGCCAAGGATGGGTTGATGCCGATCACCGAATGGCTTGGACCCGGTCCGTGGGTGGACCGCATGCGCGAGATGGTTCGTGACATTTGGGCCCACGCGGAAGTGAATACGGGGCGCGGGGTGCTGCCCTCGGAGAATGTGGAAATCCTGGGCAACCTCATGCAGGTAATGAGCCGCCTTTACTGGATGACCCACGACACGCAGTACAAGGACTGGGCGTACCGGATTGCTGACTACTACCTCATTGACAAAGAGATGCTGGGAATGGAACGGATCGCGCTGCGCGATCATGGATGCGAGGTGCTCGGCGGGCTATCGGAGGTCTATGTTATTGCCGCCAACGAGAATCCCGAGAAACGCGAGGCATACCGGGGTCCCCTCCACCGTGTAATCGACGTCATTCTGGAAAAGGGCCGGAACGAGGACGGCATGATGCCAAACAGTTTCGACGTCCGTACAGGAGAGAAGAGCTGGGAAATGACCAACGACAGTTGGGGCTATGTCTATGATGCGGTCTACACGGTGGGACTGGTGGACCAGCACGCACCATATCATGAAGCTGTTGAGAAGGCGGTGACCAATGTGTACCGCTACCTGGGCGCGAACTGGGAGCGCGGGAGCGCGGACGGTTATGCCGACAGCATTGAGAGCGCATTGAACCTGCTGAACCGGATCCCCTGTGCGAGGTCGTTCTCCTGGGTGGAGCAGTCCGCCCCGTTCATTCTCGACAAGCAGCGGCCGGACGGCATTCTGGAAGCGTGGTACGGCGACGGCAATTCGGCGCGCACGATGATGATGTATGCCATGTACATGACACAAGGCATCACCGCAGCCCCGTGGCGCAAAGACATGGGACTGGGGGCGGTGCCGGACGGCCGGGGCGGCCTTGTCATTTCGCTGGCGGCGGACTTTGCGTGGGACGGGATACTGCGTTGTGACCGTCCGAGGCACCGCGACTACTTCCACATGCCCGTCGACTATCCCCGCATCAACCAGTTTCCGGAATGGTATACCGTCGAAGAAAAGGGCACGTATGTCCTTACGCTTCCGAACGGGAGTGAAACACAGGTGACCGGCGGCGAATTGTGGCATTACCCTCTGCACCTTGAACCGGCCAGCAGCGTCACGCTGCGGCTGCGGCCGGCAAAGGCTGAAGCAGAGACGCCCCCCGCCAACGCCTGTTCCGGGAACTGGCGGGCGCTGCGCAACCGGACAAAGGACGCTGAGGCGCTCAATACATGGCAGGGTGACACGCGGCAGGAGTTGCTGAAGGTCCTTCGGATCGACGACCTGATGGCAACGCATGCCGCCTCTCCCCCACGCGCCCGTGTCGCTGGGGAGTCGCACGAAGAGGGATATACCAGGCGGGACGTGCAGCTTGAGTGCAGCCCGGGACGCGAGGTGCCGGTGATTGTCACCATCCCGGATGGGGTGTCGGGGCAGCGCTTTCCCGCCGTGGTGTGCATACCCGGCCACGCCACGGAATCCGTGAAGCTATTTGACGACAAGAAAATGTACAAGCGCTATGCCCGCGAACTGGCCATGCGGGGCTTTGTGACGCTGACCATGAACGTTGGCCAGCATGAAGTGCGCGACAGCAACCGTACGCTTATGGGCGAGCGGCTGTTTGACCTTGTTCGAGGCGTGGACTATCTTGCGAGCCTTGCCGAAGTAGACCCGGCGCGCATGGGATGCGCAGGGCTGTCGCTTGGAGGCGAGATGAGCATGTGGCTCGGCGCGGTGGACACGCGCATGCGCGCCACCGTGAGCGCGGGCTTCCTCACGTACATGAACCAACTGGAAAAGAACCACTGCATGTGCTGGAAAGAAGACGGACTGCGCGAACTGATCGATTTTCCGGACATCTATTCCCTCATTGCGCCACGCCGACTTCTATGCCAGATTGGGGAGAAAGAGCCGCCCAACCAGTTCAATCCGGTACTTGCAAAGCGGGCTTTCATGGAAGTGAAACAGGCTTATGACGCCGCCGGCGCCTCGGATCGCGCGCAACTCGTCCTCCACGGCGGTGCGCATGAAATTGAACTGCCCAGCTTGACGTTCTTTCTTTCGGGAGCGCTGGGTCCTGGCCCCAACGGAACCGTGACGACAACCATACCCTGTTTTAAACCGGGAGACCCATGATGACCAGAGCAAAGCTTGACCCCCGGGCGATGGAAGACTGGCAAATTGCCGCTGCGTCCGAGGCGCACATGAAGACGGTCTATCAACTTGCGGAAGAAATGGGCGTGGAGCAGCGCGAACTGCTTCCCTATGGCCATTTCGTGGCAAAGCTCGATTTCATCCGAGTTCTGGAACGGCTGAAGGATCGTCCAACAGGAAAATACGTGGAGGTCACGGCAATTACGCCCACGCCGCTGGGCGAGGGGAAATCCACCTCCACCATGGGGCTGGTTCAGGGGCTGGGGCGCCTGGGCAAACGGGCCATGGGGACGATCCGGCAGCCTTCGGGCGGGCCGACCTTTAACATCAAGGGCTCGGCCGCGGGCGGCGGTCTGAGCCAGTGCGTTCCCCTTTCTGAGTTCAGTCTGGGGCTCACGGGAGACATTGACAGCATCAACAACGCGCATAACCTGTCGATGGTGGCGCTCACTTCGCGTCTCCAGCACGAGTTCAACTACGGCGACAAGACGCTTGCCGACAAGGGACTGCGGCGCCTGAACATTGACCCCAGAAATCTTGCAACAGGGTGGACGATTGACTTCTCGGCCCAGGCTCTGCGGGAGATCATCGTGGGCATCGGGTCCAAGATGGACGGTTTTATGCTCCGGTCGGGCTTTCAGATCACCGTATCGTCGGAGGTCATGTCGATTCTCGCGGTGGCCACCAGCCTGCGGGACCTTCGCGAGCGCATGGGGCGCATCGTCGCGGCCTTTGACAAATCGGGCAAGCCGATCACGACGAAAGACCTCGAAGTC
>CAIJOU010000319.1 GCA_903822375.1 Candidatus Hydrogenedentota bacterium | reverse complement strand
GTACCCGCCCATCCCCACGGAGAGTATAGAACTTGTCCTTTCCGTCCCTTGGGTCCTTTTCGTCCTTCCCCCTGAGGCGCACTGCCGGAACACCCGCTGCCTTGCTTGGCGGGAATGTGTCCGAAACTGCGCTGGTAAATACAGAACGGCCGGGTGCCCGTAGGGGGCACCCGGCCGCAGAATGTCAGCGGATGGGAAAGGGGAAATTAGTAGCGACGGAAACTGCCGCTGCTGCTGCCGCCGCTGGGACGCGGTCCGCGGCTGCCTTCTTCCTTCGGACGGGCTTCATTGACCTTCAGCGCGCGACCGTCCATGTCGCGGCCGTCAAGCGCCTGAATGGCGGCCTGGCCTTCGGCGGCATTCGCCATCTCGATGAAGCCGAAACCGCGCGAGCGGCCCGTCTCACGATCGGTGACGACGCGGGCTGAGGAAACCTGGCCGTAGCCCTCAAACGCCGAACGAAGGGACTCTTCTTTGGTGGTGAAGGACAGATTGCCCACGAAAATGTTCATACGATCAACTCCTGTTGTTTTGGGCTTCACGCCCAAGTGATAACACTCGGTCGGGTCAGCACAAACAGGGGTCAGGGCATTGTCACGTAACTCGGACACCAGAGGAGCTGATCGACGTGTGCCCCGTGACACGCAAACAACGTATCTCAAAGCACTAGAGAACTATAACAGATTTACGAGTATCATGCAAGTTATTCACTCTGGGCGCTTTGCGCGGCCCGCAAACACCGCATGCCGGCCCGGGGCACCCCCTCATGCGCCGGATTGGACGCCTTATCCCGTCATGTGAACCGGTTTTTACCGCCCTTTTCCTGGGTGAAGTCCGTACGGTCCAGGACGCGATGCAAACCCTCCGGTCCGGGTGCCGGTTTTCGGACAAGTTGCTTTGCCAACGGTGTATTCTGGCGGCCCAAGACGGAAATCGAAAGCCTGTCTAAAGGCATAAACAACCACAGGCAAACGCTTTACGGCATGTTATTCCCCGCAGGAAAACAGATGTTTACAAATCGTGAGAAAAGCGTTAAGATGCTTGGCGACATCGAAGTCAAGACCCGCCGCGGGTTGCGGCGGGAACGCGTGCCAAGCGCGCGCGGCTTGCAAGGGTTCCAGGCGTCATACCGAAAGGAGCAGTAATGAGCCATCGGCAAATCCTGGTGACAGAACGGGATAGAGTGACGATTGAGAAACGAATTGGCTTGATAACGGGAGGGGTGAATCAGGATTCTTGGGAATCCGTGCGCCATCTCCACGATGAACTCGACGGGGCCACGGTTGTCGGCGAGAATCAGATGCCCGAAGACGTGGTTACCATGAATTCCAGCGTGGTTTTGCTGGATATGGACACTGAAAGCGAACGGCTTTGCACGCTGGTTTATCCGGGCTATTTTTCGGGCGCGCCCGACCGGGTATCGGTGCTCACCCCTTTGGGAACCTCCCTGCTGGGTGCGCGCATCGGCGCCGAGATCGAATACGAGTCCTCCAAGGGTCCGAGACGCGTTCAGGTTATGGACATCGTCTACCAACCCTAGGAAGCCACTGCCCGCTGTGACCTGATGCGGGCGGTGGTGACGACGGAAAAGACACGCGCGCGGGACACGGGCTGTTTTGGCCCCTGAGCCCGAAGGGTGGTGTGTCTTACCGTGTCGCATGCCTAGAAACGGCAATCATCAGCTTGGTGTTCCAGTATTTGCAGGAACAGTCCACCTTCCCTTGAACGGTTCGTGCATGGCGGGGTTCATCGGGGCACGGGACTAAGGTGACCGGAAGGACAGAAACCACACGCAACCTCACCTTTCAGGTGACGGGTGTCTTTGTATTACCATCAGTCAACTTCTTGTTATTCTTCGTACAGGTTTGCCCCAAACGTATCGCAGGCGTCCCGCCTGCCTTGGGCCTGTTCATCTTTCTTCATCTTCTCCGCGCACCTCTGCGTTCTCCGCGCCTCTGCGTTAATTCACCCCTTTCACCCTTCAGACTTCGCCCTTCGTCCTTTGTCCTTCGTCCTTCACCCTTTCTCTACGGCACGCTTACCCAAGCACCGGCCACACACTTGGCGCCAAGCTTCTGACCCAGCGCGGACTGTTTGACCGCGTCAAAATCGGCACCGGCAGGGGGCAGTTGAACCACCTCACCCGCGCCGGCGCGGCGCAGACGTTCCATGGCATAGATGCTTTCCACGGCGGAAACGGTCACGCCCTGGTCGCCGTTCAGCCGGGCAATCTCACTGTACAGCGCCTTGCGGTCCTTGTTTTCCTCGGAGAGCACTTTTTGCGCGGCGTTGCGCTTTTCAGCGTCCTTGGTCCCGTCGCAGTCGCGCAGTTCCACATAGCCGCGGTTCGATTCACCCAGGCATCCTGAATGCTTCAGTCTTGTGACCTCCGCATTGCGCTGGCGCATCTTGCCCGCGATCTCCACCACCAGCGGGGAGGTCGTCACCTTCAATGCGTCGGCGTAGGCGACCTGAATGGGATTCAGCGTTTCAATCGCGCGGACAGCCCATGAGGTCGGGCCGGGATTGGCCGCTTTCTCTTTGCCTTTGCCGTCCTTCGCCGGCACGGCCGGTTCCACCCCGGGCAGCGCGTCAGTCTTGCCCTCCACGAAGTCGAGCACGTTCTCCGCCTGGGCGGAGATGTGGCGGATGTCCAGCGTGATGTGGGCGTCGATTTTGCTCTCCGTGCGGATGACACAGCCCAGCGCAACCGTCAGCATGGCCAGCGCGCCCGTAAACAGGACTTTCTTCATGGTGTCGTTCCTTGTCGGTGCTGCACCTTACCGCCGAAACCCGCGGCGTTCAGTGCACGGCAATTCTCATCTTACCCAATCCAAAACCAGGACTCTGATTCCTGATTGTAGCTTTATTTCACACTATTCTCCACCGCGGCGTCGGCGCTTCGGGCGCGCAGCGCCTCCAGCAGCGCCCCAGGGTCGGCCTTGATATCCACGGTAAGATTCAGTTTCTCGCTCTCCAGCCGCGCCGTCCCGGTGATGCGCCCCTCTTCCAGACCCAGCCGCAGCGCCGCACCCGTGAAGGGAATCTGTTCCGCATCGCCCACCACGTCCCGCAGCATTTGGCTGATCTGCTTGCCGCCGGACATGCCCGACAGGTATTCGCTGGCCAGCAACTGCTCCACCATGTCGCGGTTCATCGACATGGCGCCGTCGCTCTTCAAATCCACGTCGAGCGCGCGCAGTCCGTTCAAATCCAGGGATGCGGAAACACGTCCGTCCACCAGTCCTGTCAACCGCGTTGAGGGCGGCTTGTATTCCTTCGTGAACACGTCCAAGTCCAGTTTCTCGACTGTGGCGGAGAAGGACATAGGCAGGCCCGGTTCCATCGGCGTCACCCGCGCCTCGCCGCCGACCATGCCGCCGAAAAGGCCGAACGCGATGTTCTCCATCACCAGGACCGCGCCGTCCATCCGCAAAGCCGCCGCGATTCCGTGCAGTGTGGCCCCGGCGGCGGTGGCCTCATCGGCCGCCAGAGTGCCCGAACCGGCGGCGGCCTTGTCCCAGTTTAACTGTCCCTTGGCGATGAAGCCCTTAATGCAGCCCCAGCCCGCCGGCAAATCCAGACGCGCAAAAGCCGCGTCGTATTCAATTGGGACCTGCTGTTCCGCAATCGGCCAGCGGAGCGCGGCGCACCGCGCGGTGGCATGGCCCTCCGCCGCGGTCAACCAGCCCTTGGAAACCAACGGAGCAAAACCCGTTTCAAGAGACAAATCCGATGCGAAGAGGCTACCGGTGTCCCACACGACTTTGGTCGCCTTGAGGGTTGTGTCGGCACCCAGTGCTGCCTCAAAGGGCCCCGATGTAATACCCGATTTGTCCTGGCGCAGCGGTGCGGACACACTGAGTTCCACACCGTAGGGAATTCCGTAATCGCCATATCCCAGCGTTTCGAACGTCGCGTGCAATGGTTCGGCCTGGATGTTTCCGGCAGTGTCCAAGCTGACCTTGCTGTCAATCTTTGCCGTTCCCCAGAGTTTGGGAATGCCCGCCAGTTTGGCCAGGGGCACCAAGTCTATCGGTCCCGTCACCGAGGCGGAGGTCTTGCCCGTGGCGGGGGCGTAGTGCAGCCCCTTCAGGTCCAGTGCCGTGCCCTCGCCCAAAGAGGCCTTGGCCTCGGCCGAAAGGGCGCCGTCCACCCAAGTGCCGTGCGTTTGCACCGTGAGCGGGTCCCCTGCGCCTTCCGCGGGATGAAGCCGGGCATCGCCCGAGAAATCCCAGCCGTCCGCCGTCGGACCCAGCCCCGCGGAAATGGAGACCTTCTCGAACGGCACGTATTGCGTCAGCATCGGCCGAACGCTGCCGGGGAGCAGCGCGGCCAGTTGTTCCCGCGTCCATTTTTCCATCACCGCGCTGATCTTCCAACTCTTCTCCCGGGCACCCCAATGGAAGCGCATGGGGGGCAGATCATCAATGGTGGCCGTTGCCGCGTACTGCGCGTCCTTCGGCGGGGTCGCGCTCGCCAGTTGGACATCCCCGAAGAACCACGGCGCCGCGATCGGTCCCACGGTTAATCCCGTAACCCGCGTTTTCAGCTCCACCGCATCCATGCTCCATCCGCCGGGGCCGCGCCGCAGTGTCGCCTGCAAGTCCGGGCATTCCAATGCGGTGAAGCGCACCGGCACCGGCAGAAAGATTGCCGCAAGTTCCGTCCAAATCGGCTGGCGCAGTGCCGAATCCTTCACCGCCACTTTCGCCACGGACTCCTGGCCGTCGCGGGTCACATGGATAGTTCCCTGTATTCGGTCGTCCTTCGGCAACCGAAGGTCCACCGCCGCGGCGTAGTTTGTCTCGTCTGCCTCCACCTGCATGCGGATGCGGTTCTTGGAAAAAGTCTGCGGAGGAATGCCGGGCAGCGACCAGCGAATCTCCGTGTCATCGCCCACCAGTCCGGCCTTGTACCGGTGTGCCGACTCCATCGAGGCCGT
>CAIJOU010000318.1 GCA_903822375.1 Candidatus Hydrogenedentota bacterium | reverse complement strand
TCGCCTTCCTTTACGAAGTGCCGGTTCAGGCGTGTCGGGGACAGGTCCGCCGAAATGTTGGCCGGATACACGCCCTGACGGGCTCTGTCAACCGCATCCCGGTCCAGGTCTGTCGCAAAGACGTGGAAGGTGAACCGTCCCCGCGGACAGGCCTTTTCGAATGCCTCGCGCAGTACGATGGCAAGCGAGTAGGCCTCCTCGCCCGTGGAGCAACCGGGCACCCAGGCGCGGATTTGCCCGCCGTCGGGCTTGCGGGCAAAGAGCGCCGGGAGTTGCACGTCCCTCAGGTTGTCCCAGAATGGGGCATCCCGGAAGAAGTTTGTCACGCCGATCAGTAGTTCCTTGAACAGGAGGTCCCGTTCGGCGGGATTCTCCTGAAGAAACCGAATGTACTGGTCCATCCCGGATAGCTGATGAACCCCCATCCTCCGCTCGATGCGCCGGTACAGGGTGTTCTTCTTGTAAACGGAGAAATCATGGCCTGTCTGGGACCGCAGCAGGACAATGGCCTTGTCCAGGAAGTTCTGCGTCTTGGCAGTCAGGACGGTCTCCGGGGGGGTGCTCCTTGGAACCCGTGCCAGAAACCCCATAATCTTCTTGCACATCATTTCGGGCGTGGACACGATATCAACCAGCCCGGAGGCGATGGCACTGCGGGGCATGCTGTCGAAGTCGGCCGTGGCGGGGTCCTGCGCCAGCACCAGCCCGCCCTTTTCCTTGACCGTTCGCACGCCCAGTGTGCCATCGGTACCCATGCCTGAAAGGACAACAGCGATGCTGCGTTCCCGCTGGTCTTCCGCCAGCGCCCTGAAGAAGTGGTCAATCGGCAGACGGAATCCCCGGTGTTCCGCGGGGGTGAGCAGATGCAGCACGCCCCGCAGAATGGAAACATCCTTGTTGGGCGGCATGACATACACGCAGTCCGCGTGAACCCGGGTGCCGTCTTTGACCTCAACCACCCTCATCGGGGTGACACGCTGCAGCAGCTCGGGCATGAGGGTTTTGTGTGTTGGGTCCAAATGCTGCAAAACCACAAAAGCCAAACCGCTGTCTTGGGGCACGTTGCCCAGGAACTTTTCCAAAGCGCCCAACCCGCCGACGGAGGCGCCGATGCCGACAATCGGACAGGGAGTACCGGTCGATTTCGGATGGACGGTTTGTTTTGAGACGCCCTTTTTGGGAATGGCAGCAACCTTCTTGGGAGACTTGGCGGTCAATATATACACCTCCAGCGCATGCACTGAACGCCGGAAAGGGACCGAACATCTCCCCGCTTCTGCGCAGTCCCCTGCCGCACCGTCCGTTGCCGGAACCTACATAAAGCCATTATGGAAACAATCCGCCCCCCTGTCAATACTTATTTTGTCCTGAGGGAAAGTACCAAACACGATGGGAGGAGGACATCGCATCCCTATCGTACCGCACCTTCGGGGAAGAGCGCGAATGGACGAAAACTCCCCCAGGTCGACTTCTACTATTCACTTTGGCCCCTTCGGAAACGGAAGACATGGCCGTCACAGGGTTTGCACCCGTAATCCGGGCGGCACTGGCCGCCCGCATGCCATCCGGTCCGGCATCTGTTATCGGCCGATTGCATGCTCCACCAGCGCAGACCGGAATTCCTCAGCATCCGGAGTGGGAAATGGCACGGAGGCCTTCGCGGCGAAAAGCGCCTGTTCGTGCCGAAGTTGCAGGCCCAACCCGTCGAAAGCATTTGCAAGACAGGCGCTTATGGAGTGGTGGTGCATGGGACCGACCTTTCGCGCATATTGAAACGAGACTTCCATGGGACTTCCATCGGCCGCTTTCAGTTTGAGGCTTGCCGCTTCGCAGGGGTTGAGCGCCGCCTCCGGACCTTGGGAAGCCTCGGTGGAAGATACTCTGGAGAACCCGCGGTCAAAACACAGTTCAAGGGACGCAAGGCCCAGTTCGCAGGCCATGAGGTCAAGAATGCGTTGCACTTCGCACAAGGGCGCCCCCGGCTCCAGACTCATGGCGGCATAGCGCGACAGCGCCATGTACCGCATGGTGTCCCTGCGAAAGCCGTACTTGTTCATGATCGATTTGGTGTAGCCGGCTACGGCAATGATTCCCCCAAGCGTCGACAGGATGATCGCCACCGGGATGAGCGATTCGATGGATTCCATGGAGACAACGTTGCCGATTATGGCCGCCATCGTGCATCCCAAGGCGCCCAAATAGAGTATGACGGCCGTCTGCCGCTGGCTGAGCCCGCGCTTCAGCAGCCGATGGTGCGTGTGGTTCGAATCGCCGCTGAACAGCGGGAAGCCGCCAAGATAGCGACGCACGATGGATATGAACGTCTCGAAAATGGGAATGCCCAGGGCCATCATGGAACTGCACAGCAGCACGGCGCCGGTGGTCTTGCAGGAACCCATCAAGGAGATGGTTGCCAGGGCATAGCCCAGAAAGAGGCTGCCCGTGTCGCCCAGGAAGACCTTTGCCGGGTGCCAGTTGAACCGCAGAAAAGCGAGCAGACTTCCGACCAGGGCGATGCCCAGCAGCACGACGAAAGGGGAACCGTTCAGGGCCGCGATGACGGCGAGTGTGCCGGCGG
>CAIJOU010000317.1 GCA_903822375.1 Candidatus Hydrogenedentota bacterium | reverse complement strand
GGGGCACCAAGTCTTCATATGCCTTGCCGAAGGAGCCCTCAGGCTGGGGTTCTAATGCGGCGGCGAGCACACGTACACAATCTCTTTTCGTGTGCTGAAGCGTACGGTTGTAAACGGTGTCTATCTTCGTGGTTACAGAAAGTGTGACAGTGTATACTCCCGTCTGCTGATAAACATGGGTTGGGTTCTGATCCGACCCGGTCTCTCCATCTCCAAAGTCCCAAGTCCATGTGTCAACGACTTCATTCAACTCCAAGACACCCGCCAGTGCTGAGAAGGTAACAGTCCGCGGAGTGCCCGTACCAACACTGGATTCCGCCGAGAAGAGGACATTGGCGGTATTGGGGTCCTGCACAGTGATGTATCGGGCCTTTGTCTCTTTGTTTGTTCCGTTTGCGGCAGTCACCGTCAATGATACGGAGTAGCAACCGGCGTCTGCGTAAGTGTGCTGAGGGGATGGCTCGGTGCCGCTAATCTGCGTGCCGTCACCAAAGTCCCAAGACCACATTCCAACCGGAGCCCCGGTCGCCTCGGCGGCAAAGGCAACGGACAATCCGCTGGTTCCCTTGCTGCCGATTCTGGGCGTGGCGGAAAACTGGGCATTGGGCGGTGGCGCGATCATCACTGTCTGCTGGACTGAGGCTGGCCCGGCGGCGGTTGTCACTTTCAGAGAGACCGTATAGTCTCCCGCCGTGCGATAGATATGGACCGGGCTGGCCAGTGTGCTGGTACCGCCATCACCGAAAGTCCAAAGAGATTGTGCTGATGTCAGATTCCCCAAGGCGGTCTGGTTGACAAAGGACACACTGCATGGAGCGGCATTGGCGATGGGTACCACTTTGGCGAAAGCTGCAACAGGTGTCACAGAGACAAAGTTGCTCTTCGTTTCCGTTTTGGTTTCTGTGCCTGCGCCGACTTTCAGGGATACGGTATACAGACCAGCTTGTTCGTAGGTGTGGGAAGCATTCCTGTCCATGCCGTGGTCGGACCCGTCGCCAAAATCCCACTCCCACGCGCTAATTTGCGTATCGCGCCACGCGGACTGGTCGCTGAACTGAATCGTGACAGGAACCATCCCAGACGTTGAAGCGGCTTTGAAGGCCGCTTTCAGTGTACCTTGAACAAATATGGCCTTTACGTGATGATTCTGCGTCATAGTCAACTGGGGGTTATGATCGGCCCCGATCAGGTCACCTTCCCAATGGTCTAGCATGCACCCGTCGGCGGGTGTTACCGAGAAGGTTACAACATCTCCCAAAGTATAGTAGTGCGTACCGACGCCGGGCATAACGGAGCCATGGCCATCGGCCTGCACATTGAGCGTGTAGTCGTGGGCGGCGAACACCGCCTTCACGGTTTTGTCGCCGTCCATGGTGATGGTGGTTGGGTTGAGCGAACCGGTCAGATCGCCCTCCCAATGGTCAAAATGATGGGTCGCCGGGTTGGTGGTCGTTGCCGTGAGCGTTACGACCGTTCCCGGTACGTAATGCACCGCATTCGGCGTCTTTGTGACGGTTCCTTCGCCCTCCATCGGGGTAGTAAGCATATACGTGCATACTCCCTCATAATTGACGGTGACGTCGCGGGCCAATATTGCCGGGATGTCGGTGCATAGGGCCGCAGAACCTAGTTCATTATTGTTGGACAGGTCGACGTAATCATCCGTGCCCAGCCCCATGTTCCCGACAAGGGGCGAAATATCGACAAGATGATTGTCTGTAAGTTTCAAGTTGTGCAGTTGGGTCATGCCGGTCAAGGGTGCCAGCCCGGTCAACGGGTCGGCTATGGGAAAGGCAGGACTTGTGCCTGAAGCGTTGTAGGACAAGTCCAGATCCGACAGGTTCACCAGATCCTGCAAGGGGCTGAGGTCGCTGATTTGGTTGTGCGCAAGATTAAGGATCTGAAGTCCTGTCATGGTCGCCAGCGGCACAATGTCGGTGAGTCCGCAGTCGATCAGTGACAGTTTGGTGAGGGCAGGCAGCGTGGCCAGAGGCTCTATCGTGGTGGCCGGGCTGATCGTGCCGGGACGAACGTTCTGAAGGGTTATGGACTGAAGGCATTGCAGACCCGCCAACGGGGAGAGGTCAAGTTTGCTCGCTTCCAAGGTGGCGTTACTGACGCGAAGTTCCATGAGGTCGGACCAGTATTGGAGCCCCTCCAGCGAGGCAATCTGATAGGCCGAGGTGTCGAGCGTGAGGTCAGCCGCGCCGAAGAGGTCGCTCGCGTGAATGTCGCCGGACGGCATGCCTATGGCGTCCCTGACCGCCAATTCGAGATTCTCGTCAGCGAAATCAATGATATCTTCCACGAACACCGCAGTAATCGTCCTGCTGCCGTCTATCGTGATCGTGACCGAGTCGCCATCGTACGCTGCCCCGGTCAGATCCCCCTCCCAGTGGTCAAAGTGCCACCCGGCATAGGCGCTAGCGGTCACCCGCACCGAAGCGTCGGCGATATAATGAACACCCGGCGCTGGATCAGTCGTTCCAAACCCTTCGGCGTTCACCGTGAGCGGTGTTCGCTCGCAGGACCCAAAATAGGCCCATGCCAGAGGGTAAATGTAGAGCCCCCATTGGTTGACCCGATCGTATACGCTTTGGTCCATGTACACCACGCCGATATTGTCCCCGTAAGTGTAATCGACGTTGCCAACCCAAGAAGTGAAACAGGTGCTCGGACCTGGCACCGGGTGCAGGTACGCATAGTCCCCCCAGTTGTAATAGAAGAAGCTTTGACCTTGCCCCCCCAAGGCCATGACCGTTTGGTTCACGGCGTCGTACACCGTGCTGTCCCCGTCTGTAACGACGCATAAGCACACGTTTGCCGGAGCAAAGACCGCCTTCACCGTGCAGTCCCGGTCACTTGTCAGTGAGACTGTCCGGCTGAGAGCCAACGTTGCGCCCTGGGCATCCATATCCACCCATTTCTTGAAGACCCACCCGGCGGCCGGGGTGGCCTTGAGCGTGTGCAGTTCACCTTCGCGGCAGGCCCACCTTCCCGGCACTGGCTCAACCGTTCCTCCCCCTTCCGGCGGCAGCATCTCCAGAGTGTGCGCGCAGCTCGAAGTGAACACAGCCGTCATCGTGCGGTCGGCACTCATGTATACCGCGGTTTTCGGGTTTTCCGGATCGGCAACCGGGCCACTCCAGTGCGAGAAGGTGTAGGCTGGATTGCTCTGCACCGCCCGAATGGGGACCGCGGCGTTTGCCGCAAACGGGCGACTCCCGACGAAGGGGACAACCGTACCCGCCGCGGCGCCAGAAAGTGCCGGACTGACCGTGATGGTCAGCCGCTTCTGTCCGTCACAGGTAAAGTCACGGTCCACCGTCACGCCGCGCGCCTCAATGTTCTCCACGCGCTCGCACCGCGTAATGGACGTTTCGTCGCCCAACTGTGCGTTGTTGCGCAGCAGCAGGGTACCGCTTTGGAAATTGCTGTTGTCAAGCACGGACAAGTTTGTTACCGCCGTGTTGGCCAGCACGATGGCACCCAGTTGCGACTGTTGCGTGAGCGCTTCAATGCCGACAAGACCCGGATCGTTCCCGCACAGTACGGCGGCCACGCCGTCATAGAAGGCCAGCGGCGCCAGCGTGGTCAGGGCGGGGTTGTCGCCCAGACCGAGTCCCCAGAGTGCGGGTATTCTTCTTGCGCCTATTCCGGTATCTTCGGGGTCGACCAGTACTGAATTGAGTGCAATGTCGGTCATGTCGGTCTTCTGGGTGCCCAGCATGCCCAGATTATCCAGCCCTCTGAGGGCGGAACAGTTTTGCATGGCATCGCTGTCCGGTTCGGTGTTGTCGGCGGCAAAAAGGCCCGGGTTGGCGTCGAGTATCAGTACACACAGGGAAGTCTTGCCGGAAAGCGCGTCACACCGGGAAATGCTGTTGCCGCACAGGTCCAGGATAATGAGATCTGAAAGGTTGGACAGCGGAGCGATGCTGGTGATACAGTTACCCCTACCCCAATCGGTCCATTCCCCCGCCGTGGCACTTTGACAGCTCCAGCCCAGGTCAAGCATTAGCATTCCTGACATGCCCGCCAATGGACTGATGTCGCTGATTTGGTTGTGCCCCAAGATCAGGTTGTGCATCCCTGTAAGACCACCCAAAGGCGTGATATCGGTGATTTGATTGTCACGCAGGTCAAGATAAGAAAGCCCCTTCAGGTACTGCAGGCCTTCCAGACTGATGATGCCCAGCCCCGGCGCTTCCAGCACACCGAGTTCGTCAACATCACCCCAGAGCAGTTCTCGGTTCAATATATTTGCTGAAGCGCGCACCGCCCGCTCCAAGCGCGGGTCCGTGAAGGCAAAAGATATATCGGCCGTAAGATCAGGCAGGCTAACGGCACGCACCGTCACGTCGCAGCTCAGGTCGGGAATGGTGAGCGACTGGTTGGTATCCGTGTATGAATCACCAACAGCCGGTGTCACCTCCCAATGGTAGAAGGTCCAAGGATAATCGGGCACGGCCACCAAGGTGGAGTCAGTGCCCGCGGGTAGGTCCAGTCGACCCAGGCTGGGCGACAGAAACTGGCCGGACACCTCAATGGTGATGCCAAAGAATTGGGTGCTTGTGCTTTGCGCATCTGTCACGGTCGAGTCCAGCATGGCAAGCCACGCCGCAGTGACATCCGCAAAGGTCGGGGGGGCGGGAGTTGTGGCGGCGGATGCCTTTTCCCTTGCAATGAACCACTTGGCCGAATTGCAGTAGGGTGTTTGGGTCGTTTGGCCGTTGAAGTTGCCCTGGGCGGCAAACGGGCAGGGCATGGGTGCAAGTAGAGTGCGCTGTGCCGCCGCATCCACCGGAACCCATCCGATCAGCCCTCCCTCCAGTAGAGCCAATTGCACCGACGCGGGATCTCCAAGCATGCAATAGCCCGCAATCACCCGCTGGAAGGCGGCCTGTTGTGTTTCCGTGACAGTGATGGAGGGGTTTCCCCCGGCGTGAAATGCATTCAAAATGGTTTGCCAGCGCGCCACGGCAAAATCATGGCTCACACCACCGTTTGCGGAAAAGTCGATATTCGTTTTCAGCACCCGTTGCACAAGCAATAGTTCAGCACGGTCCGGAATGCCATCGCCGACGCCGGGAAGCTTCCCACTTCCGTTGCTGTTCAGGCTGTAGCCGTTTACGTCAATCTGGGGATTGGTCTCCTCCAATACCTCCAGCACGGTGTCGAAATCAGCCCCAAGATTAAGATTAAGGAAGTTCGGCGGCACCTCCCCCTCGCCGGTGGACTTTTCCGCAAAAAAGGATTTAGCGGACACACCCGCTGCATCCTCCGGGCCCAAGTCCACGCCGACCGTTGTGATGCCCATCGTCACTTTCGACATTTCGTCAAGTTGCGCCTGGGCTTGGGCCCGCGCCTGCGCCGAGACATGCAGCCCCGGAAAGACCCGTTCAAGTTGCTGTAGATTCATGGCGGAAGCGGGCAAATGCACCGGCATTACTCTGGGCGTGTCCGCCCTAACCACAGTTTCCTGAAGGTTGGCCGCCGCATTATCGGCGGGTGGCGTCGCCAAAGCCTCTTCGCGCATCATCTCCGGTGTGGGCATACCCCTGGTCGACGCCAGATTCCTGAACAACTCGGGTGTAACCAGGGGCTTGTCGGCCCTCCCTGTGGCACCATCGTCTGTGCTCATGTCTGGAACAGCGTTGCTTCCCCCCGTCGACTCCATGGTTCCCGCAAGCACCGCATATACGCCACCGCCTGCGACAACCAGCACCACCAGGAACAGACACATCGACAGTGCGAGATGCACCCTGAAAACATTGATGCCCTTCCTCATAATCCTTCCTCTTTCCCCAGTTTAAGGTTTCCCCGGCGGACAGGTTCCCAAGCCCTCCCCACTAGAGACGCTCTTGACCTTTCGCTACTGTGAACCGCGTATCTTTAGCATGTTGCGTGCCATCCCGCGCACCAAGCCCCGTTAAACCATTGGACAAAACTACATAGTCATATTATTTGGAGAAGAATGTCTTTCATCCGTCTCCCACGTATCGGCAACTTCAAGGACTGTCCAGAATTCGGACACGAACGTGTATAGTATCTGGACATAGGCTGGTCATTACGTCCGAATCGCATCTTGGTCTCATCCGCGTCTTGCCAGTACCAGAACTGCCAGCCCCCAGTAGAGTCGGCGTTGGCGGCAAGGATCATCCTATGGTTGGATAAAGAGGATGTCGGAAAATCCAGACTGGCCAATCTGGCAGGACACAAAACAGTGTCCGGGGAGTTACATATACAGATCAGAAGACTCTTGGGATTGGGACTGGGACTGGCTACGATGACTACCCTTGGCAAGCCCCAGAGCCGCCTTCAGAAACATCAGCTGACGAAAAAGGGGCATCGTTTCCTTGATGATATGGTCAACGGAGAGAATGGAAGAGCCTCTGGCTGAACTCTATGCATAACTTCCTCGGCATCGCGGCTAAAGAAGACACCAAGATGAAGGGGAGCCGTAGCCAAGAGCGAGGAAAAGAGGCGGCTTATACGTTTGTCCTTCCACAAGACAATCTAACCCAAGGGCGCGAAGACACGGTGTATACCACGTTGTCTAGAATTTCGCACCCCCAAGCAAGCCGCTCTTCTAGTTGTTAGGACGGGCGAAATGGACCAGAGACATGCAAAGTGGGGGTTGGGCAACGCGGCGCTCGCATCTGTTGACCGGCCTGAATTTGCTCACAAATCTGCTCACGAAATCTGAAAACATGGTCAACATGGGCAATATGGTAAGGGTGTCGTCAACGGACGCATCCCGTCGTGTTTGCGTCGGTTATTGATTCTACAGATAGTTAAGGATTTGGGATGAAGCCATCTCAAAAGCCACTATTAACTATTCGAACCTGTCACATTACGACGGGAGCCACCGTCGCGGGTCCGGATCCTGCATCCCGCCATCGGAAGCGACAACCGTAGGTTAGTGCGTGTCCAAGCCGTTCACCGTGAAGATCACGTGGTCGAGCGTCTTCACTATTTCTCCCATGTATTCATCCACCGCTTTGACGCTGCCGGGGAGGGTATACACCACCATCCGCCCGAGAACGGCGGCCACAGAACGGCTGAGGAGGGCGTTGGGCTTTTGTGCGCCGAAGGCAAGGCGGATGTGTTCCATGATCCCGGGGATCAGCTTGTCCGCCAGCGACATTACCACGTCGGGCGTGATGTCCCGCGGCCCGATGCCCGTGCCGCCGGTCGTGACCACCACGTCCACCCCGCCGTCGCGCGCTGAAAGCAGCGCCGCTCTCAGGCGTTCCGCGTCGTCGGGCAGCACCATGCTTTCTATTTGCGGCCGCCAGCGTTTTCCCACACAGAAGGCTTCCATGTGGTGCACTGCGCGCGGACCGCTCAGGTCGGCGTAGTCGCCCCGGCTGGCCCGGTCGCTCAGGGTGACCACGAGCACGCGAAACGGACGGGCAGCGTGGACAATCACGTCCCCCGCCCTGACAGCGCCTCCCCGGACAACGCGGCAGAATATGCCCTCCTTGGGCATGACGCACCGGCCGACCTCCTGGTAGATCGCGCAGCCGTCACCGTGGCATTTCTTGCCCAACTGGGTGACTTCCAGTTCAACGGAGCCGATGCTGAACCGGTCCAAGAGCGCGACCCGGCCAAGATCAATTCCACGCGTGGTGATGTTCTCCGCGAAATCGCCGCACGCGAAACGCCGGCCCGATGCTGCGGCGGAGAAACGGTCTATGCTCTCCATGGAGAGCAGGCTCACCTGGCGATGCCATGCACCGGCATGCGCGTCGCCTTCCACGCCAAGCGCGTTAACCACGATCTCCGGAACCGGGGTCTTGGAGGTGCCCTTTTCCACAGAACGGTTCACGGACATGATTTCGCCGGTTACCGGCAGGTTCTCACTCAACAACCGCCTCCTTTCCCGCCTTGTCCAGATCCTTGACCATCTGTTCCTTTTCCTTGGACATGATCACACACCCTTCGGCCGTGTGGATCTCTATCGTCTCAAGGCATTTTACGCTCCGCCCGACATACTTGTCACCCGGCAGAACAAGACGGAACTGGCCTTCCATCTCAGGCAGTGCTTTGCCGTCGCGTTCAAGCGCCACCAGACCCCGGCGCCCTTCGGGCGCTTCCATCAGCTCGGTCCAGGACGCTATCACCTGATACCCGTCCGTCCCCCTGAAAACAACATAGGCATTTTCCTGCTTGTATTCCTTGGCCGTCATCGTGGCCGCGGCCTTTTGGAGCAGGTCCGACAGGCGAACGCCGGTGTAGTCGAAGATCCCGATGTATCCGGAGGACTTGCCCACGCAGATGCACTTCGCCTCGGTGACCTTTGGCATCTTTTGAAGTTCCTCCGCCGTCAATGGAATCCTGGTTCCGTCGGCATCGACAATTGTCAGCGTATCCGCGCTGCGCTTCGGTTCCGCCGCGGCCGTTCCCACAATCCCGGCCACCAGCACCATGCATAATGCCGTCACATATATCCGTCCGTTGGTTTTCATTGCAAAACTCCTTTCTTCGCCACAGGTACGTTAACATTGGGAAGCATTTGACATGCCCCCGCCCCTTCACACGATTGTCACGGAACCGTGGCCGGATCGGTGGGAGGCGTCGGCCCACCCTTGCCGAGTTTTCCGGCGAGATACGCATCGCAGGGATACGCACCCGGATACCGGACGAATTCGGTATGGCCATCCATGTACAGAATGTTGATGCCGCCGGGCAAGTGGTTAAACTGGTTGCCCGACGAGGACTGGGAGGAAATCATGTCCCACATCACGACCACCCCACTCTGCGCCAGGGCGCTCGCCGCAGGATTGTTGATGTCCGTCACGAAGAACCGCTCAATTCCCTCGCGCAGGCGGTACAGTTTCCCCGCGGTGGAATTAATGTCTTCGGTGACAAAACCCGTCGGCAAGATCTTGTCGCCGTTTCGGGCGGCATTTGACGCCGACTTCCAAATGCCCCAGTCGTCATCCGTGCGGGTCGCCCAGCCAAGATACATGTAGGAATAGTCGCGAAACTGCTGCGCCAACTCGGCATAATGCTTGTTTGAAAGCTCGTTCAGGATGGCCGTTACAGTTCCCGCGCCGGGGTCGGACGGGCAAAAGAGAATTTTGTAGTCCGTCAAGTACTCCGGGTAGACCGCGGGTCCCCAGAAGAAGGAATGTCCCGGGACGGGAGTCGCCCCGCCCGCCGGATAGTATCCCGGGTATTGCGGCGGGAAACTCTGACCGCTGCTCTCGTTCGCATACATTTTGAAAACCAGTGCGGTCTGCTTCAGGTTGTTCTGGCAGGAGGAACGGCGCGCCGCTTCGCGCGCCCGGGCCAGTGCAGGCAGCAGTATTGCCGCCAGAATACCGATGATCGCGATCACCACCAGCAATTCAATCAGGGTAAACCCTTTCCCGCTTCTCCATACAATCTGCTTCATTTCAGCGTGCTCCTTCCTTGTTCTGTTTCACGCCAACGCTTCCTTTGTCTTTTCCAGAAGGGCAATGTCTCCAATAACCATGCCCTTGTCGACTGCCTTGCACATGTCGTACACCGTTAGCAGGGCGACGCTGACAGCCGTCAATGCCTCCATTTCGACCCCGGTGGGTCCGGTGCCCGACACTTCTCCCGTTATCGTGACGCCGTCGGCCTCAAGCTTCCCGACAACTTTGATCCCACCGATATGCACGGCGTGACATAACGGTATCAAGTCCCAAGTCTTCTTGGCGGCCTGAACCCCCGCAATCTCCGCCACGGTGAGCACGTCGCCTTTCTTGACACCGTTCTCCCTCACCAGCGCCACCGTCGCGGGCGCCATGCGGATCTTTCCCGACGCCCGCGCAACACGGCGCTGGTCCGGCTTGTGGCCGACATCCACCATTCGCGCCCGGCCTTCATCGTCTACATGGGACAGGGACGGCATACTTCAACCTCCTATGGTGTGAAACATTTCATTGCTCTTTCCGCCGCAGGCCGGTTTGGCCTCCACGGCGCGGCGAATGGCCCCGCGGGGCCCAAGTTCGCGCACGCTAAAACCCAGGTCGCTGAAAAGACAGGGGCGCACCAGACCGTTGCACGAAAGTCTCAGGCGGTTGCAGCGCGCGCAGTCGCCGCCGGTCCCGCCGATGACCACGGAGAAGATGCCCTGGGAAAGGTTCATCCGCCGGATGAAACGCACCTCAAGCCCCTCCGCCTGTCCAAACGCGAGAACTGCCCGCGCGTCCGGCTCTTCCGGTGACTCCTGCACCACGCAGTTCAGTTTGACCGGCGACAGTCCCGCGGCACGGGCCGCGGCGATCCCGGCGAGTGCCTCGCGCACGTCGCCGCCCCGCGTGAGTTCGGCATAGCGCCCGGGCTCCACCGCATCCAGGCTCACGTTCACCCGCTGCAGGCCGGCGGCGGCAAGGTCGGCGGCGAACTCGGAAAGACGGATGCCGTTGGTCGTCATCGCGTAGTCGCGGATGCCGTCAATCCCGGCCAGCATGGAAACCAGCGCGACAATGTTGCGCCGCACCAGCGGCTCGCCGCCTGTGACGCGGACCTTGGTGACACCCATTTCAACGGCGGTCCGCGCAACGTCCACGATCTCTTCAAACGACAGCACGTCCCCGTGCCGCATCGGGGGAACGCCCCCGGCCGGCATGCAGTAGACACAGCGCAAATTGCATTTGTCCGTCACGGAAATCCGCAGATAGTTGATGGAACGCTCAAATTGATCGAACACGGACCAGCGTTCCCTTCTCGATCACGGTCGTTCCCTGCGGCACGGCAAGAAGCCCGTGCGCGCCGGAAAGTGCGCTGATGTGCGCAGAACCGTGGTAGGTGCGTGCGCGGACGCCGCCGTCGGTGGTGCATTCCACCGGAATCCAAGCCTCGCGGTCCGCCCGTTTCCGCTGAAACGTCTCCGCAAGCGGCAACCATGAATGGGGGGCCCGGTACTGGTGCCCCATCAGTGCGTACAGAAACGGTTTGACCAGAATCTCGCACTGCACAAAAGTCGAAACCGGGTTTCCGGGAAGGCCGAAACAGTAGACCGACGGTCCCACGCCGAAAGTGGTGGGCTTGCCCGGTTTGATGGCGATGGAGTCGAACAGGATTTCAATGCCATTCCCGGCCATCACGCCGGGAACCAGGTCAAAATCCCCCATGGACACGCCGCCCGACAGCAACAGCACGTCGTTCCCGGCCATCGCCTGTTTCATGACGGCGTCAATGGCCGCCTCGGTGTCCGCCACTATGCCGTAATAGGTCACCTGCGCGCCCGCCTGTTCCATCTGCGCGCAGATTTGATAGCTGTTGCTGGTCCGGATTTGAGATGGTCCGGGAGTTTGCTCCGGTTCCACCAGTTCATCGCCTGTGGCGACAACGGCAACGCGGGGACGGCGCGCAACCAGCGGCCGCACGCAACCGGCCATCGCCAATACGGCAATGTGCTGCGGCGCCAGCAGGGTGCCGGTGCGCAGCACAACGTCCCCCGCGCGAATATCCTCACCGCGATAACAGATATTCGGCGCGCTGTCTGTCCGCGTGAACCGGACCCGTCCCTCGCCGTCCACTTCCGTGTGTTCCACCATGATGACGCAGTCGGCCCCCTGCGGAACCATCGCGCCGGTCATGACCTTTGCGCATTCGCCGACACCCACCGTCCTCGCCGGAATCGAACCCGCCTGTATCGTTTCGATGACACGCAGCGGACCGGGCAGGTCCGCATGCCGGCACGAATACCCGTCCATCGCCGACTTGTCGAAAGGCGGCATGTCCATGTCGCAGCACACTTCTTGGGTCAGCACACGCCCGGCAGCCATGCGCAGGTCCACCTGCTCCTCCTCGAGCACCCGTGCGCGGCCCATGACGATTTCAAGAGCTCCGTCGAAGCTGATCATTTGACCTCCTCGTCTTTTCGCGCGCTGCCGGATGCCAAAACGGCTTCAGCCCCCGTGCGGCACAGCATCCAGCGTGCGCCCACCAGACCAATACGGTCCAGGTCAAAATCGAAGCATTTTCCGTCGGAATGGACCGTTTCGTCCGCGTACCGCAGCACGCCCTGCGCGGAGTCCTTGACGGTCCTGTCATCACGATGACGCACCATGAGAAACACCCCGGGTTCCACCACATTGCGCAGGCTGTTGGATTCGCATACCACCGGCGTGTCCGGACCCAGCGCGTCAAGCAGTGCCCGGGCACCCTCCTCCAGACGGTCCTTCAGCACGCGCAGCCAGAAAACGCGCCGCGCACCGCTGGAAAGCAGTCGCTGCGTGTCCTTGCCCGCGCCCGCGTCCGTTTCCTCGGTGAGGCAATAGGCCCCCTCCAGCGAGGAGCAGACACCGCACCCTTCCCCGCCGCGCGGGCAGGTCCCGTCGCGCTCCTGAACAGCGGTCACTTTTGCCCCCATCACGCCGGCATGGCGAAAGCGTCTGATCAATTCGCAGGCAAGAACCGTCTTCCCGGCATCGCGGCCTGCCGCACCAATCAGAATCATGTTGGGTGCGCTAATCATGTCACTCTTCCACAAAGCGCGCGGCGCTTGCCTTGAAACTGACCCACACATCCTGTCCGCGCCGCACATCCAGCCGCTGTGCCGAAACGCCCGTAATCAGCGCGGCGACCTCCACGCCAATATCCACATAGACCTCCAGACCCAACCGCGCGGGCACAACATCAATCACGCTGCCCTGCAAACAGTTCTGTGCGCTCGACTCGGGACGGGTCCGTGAGAGCGTGATGTCCTCGCTGCGCACAATCATCAGTCCCTTTCCGGGCCGGGTCTGCGTCAGAATCGAGAAACGCACGTCCCTGCTGACAAACGGGGCCGTGTCAGCATCTTGGGATGCGGCGGCCTCAAGCGCCCCGGGAAACACGTTTCGTATGCCGACAAAACGCGCCACAAACTCCGATTTCGGGTGGTGAAACACCTCCTCCGGCGTGCCGGTCTGAACCACGGTCCCGTTTTCCATGATGCCGACCTGGGTGGCCAGCGAGACGGCCTCCTCATAATCATGCGTCACGTGGACAACCGTTTGCCCCCTGCGGTGCAGTTCCCGCAGAAGGGCCCGCATTTCCCCACGGGCCTGCGTGTCCAACGCCGAGAGGGGTTCGTCCAGCAACAGGCACCGGGGCCGCATGGCCAGCGCGCGCGCCAGCGCCACGCGCTGCGCCTCGCCGCCGGAGAGCGTGTCGGGGTACCGCTGCAGGAGTTCTGCCACCCCCACCTCTTCCGCGAGCGCCTGCACGCGCCGGTGCAGCTCCGTGCGGGAGTCTCCGACGGACTGGGCACCGTAGGCGATGTTCCGCCAGACCGTGAGATGCGGAAAAAGGGCCTGGTTCTGATAGACCAGCCCCATTCGTCGCCGCTGAATGCGCATCCGCCCGAGGTCTTCCCCGTCCCAAAGGACACGTCCGCCGCTGTCGGGAATCAGCCCCGCCAGTGCCTCCAGCAACAGGGTCTTCCCCACGCCGGACGCGCCCAGCAGAACAAGGTAGTTTCCGTCCGCGACCGCAAAGGACACGTTTCGGAGCGAGAAGCCGCCGACCCGGGCATGCAGCCCCTCAACGCGCAACATCGTTGCGCTCCCGCGACAGCAGCCGGACAACAATGAAGAACAACAGGCACACGCCCAAGAACAGCACGGCCACAGGCCGGGCATACTTCAGGCCAAACGCGCCGAAACGCTCATATATGAGCACCGGTGTCACAATGGGATGATAGGCCACGATGGCCACCGCCCCGAATTCGCTGAGACCGCGCGCCCACATCATCACCAGTCCGGACAATATGGACCTCCACGCCAGCGGCACGGAGATGGTGAAGAAGACACGGACCGGTGAGGCGCCCAAGCTCAGCGCCACCTTTTCGAGGCGCTCGGGAACGGCCGAAAATCCGTCACGCGCCGCGTTTATGAGGAAAGGCAGACTCACAAAAGCCATCGCGGTGATGATGCCGGCCGCCCCGCCCACAAAGTGAACGCCCACGCGCTCGCCCGCGCCACCCACAAGGCTATCCGGAGCGATGAATCCGAGAATGGCTATTCCCG
>CAIJOU010000316.1 GCA_903822375.1 Candidatus Hydrogenedentota bacterium | reverse complement strand
GCACCTGGGTCGAATGGACTCAGTCGCATATCGATTCCATGCGGTGCCCGGCGCATTAGGAACTGCAACCATGCTCGTATTTCGTTCCCTGGAGGAGGTGCGGGCGGCAGAGAAATTGGAGCCAGACTGGCTGTTGGCCCTGGAGCGCGTGATGGGCGACCTCGCGTCGGCCTACGCTGGCACGGACTTTAGCCGAGGCCTCGGTGGTACTGTCCGAGACTATGCCCGCTGTACTTTTTATACGCCGGTAATGAGACGAGTGTCTCACTACCCAAATCCAGAAAAAAACCGGCATTTTGTGAAGAGGTGCCATGTCATGTGTGGGGGTCGGCACCGCGGTCCCCCTGCCCCCCCTTAGACTTTGGCGTGCGCTGGCGTAATCGCGCCGCAGATGGGCACTCCGGCGGCGCCTGATTGGGTGTCGATTCAGCCCGCGGCGTGGGTGTGCTTGGGCCCCGTTCGGGTCACGTTTTGGGTCACATGCAGGTCACGCGCGCACCGCGTTGTTGTAACGTGTTGCGCTGCATAGGCTGTTGTACCAGTGACCGCTAGCTGCACGAGCATGCGTATGGGTCATGAGCACCCAAATCCGGGTGATAAACGTGCCCGGCGATCGAGCGTTGCGGCTACGGTCGGATGCGCGGGTGCGGCCGGAGGTTGGCCAAGCTGTTTGGGTGCGGGGTGCTCGGGCCGCCCGGACGCCGCGGGGGGTGCTGCATACCAAAACATTTCGCGTGAAGTTGCGCACACCCCAGGTCGGCAGCCACCAGGGCCATTAGTTCGATGGGAGTCTTTGCGTTTCCTGCGACTGACATAGCCAGACCCAAGTACACAGCCATGTCATCGCGCCGGTCGCGGAGTTCTGTGTACAGCCGTTGCCATAGCTTTGACCGCTTCATGTTCCGGATGCGGCTGTATTCGAGCCCAAGGGCATCGGCCACCGCGGCTGCGGGGATACCCATAACCAAGGCCGCGGCAACTTGTCGGTTGATGTCTGTTGGCCATTTGTCCATGCGTGATCTACAGGCCGAGTGCTGCTGGGTATCAGCAGTATTGGGCGCCGCAGTAGACATCGGCTGGGTGGACGCTGTGCTGCCGGCGCGCATGGTCTGCTTCAGACTGGAAGTGAGTTCCTTCATTTTCATTTTGCTTCTCCTTGGCGTTTCCAAAATCCACGCGTAAGTGTAAGGGGATGTTCGCCAGTCGCGCCGGAACGCTTGTCCAAATTGTCGGCTTTGGCGCCGGCCTTGAAAGCGGATGGTGGGGCTTGATGGTTCCCGGTGCATAAAGGCCATTTCCCAGCCGGAGGCTTAGTCAACCCAGACTGACCCCCTATAAGCGGGACGTATAGGGGAACCCAGACGGTTCCCATACTCCCCTTATAGGGGGTCTGGGTTGTCTGGGTTCGTTTGACCCCAGATAGTCTGGGTTGAGTCTGGGTAGTCTGGGTTGGTGTCATAGCGCCTGATTCTCATTGATTTCGGGTTGTCCGGCAACCACAAGAACCTCTCGGCGACTTTCCTTCCGCGTGTCTATCCGGCCATCAGCCTTCATAGTATCAATAAAAAGTAACCGGTCCTCTTTTGTCGGGAGTTTGCCGAGGCGCTCTTCCAGCGCATGGAGAAAGGCCTTACTTCTTTCCTTGGCGGCGTCCGAGGCACAGTCGCCTTTGACCTCCTGCCGAGTGACAGGAAACTCTGCCAGAGTCGCCAACATCGAGTCAGCAAGGCCAGCCGTCCGGGATTGCACGGCTTGGCATTTGGCGTCGGCCATGTCCATGGGACGGAGCACCCCGCCGAATTCCGGCAACATGCACCGGCGCAAGTGGATAGGCGGGGACTTCGGCCCGCTGTTCGATTTGCCCATCTCAAATACAACCACGTTAGCAGCGTCGTCGCCCAGTATCTTTTCATCGGCAGCGGAGACCGGACGCAGGGAGAGGGCTTGCCGGGCGCTGTTCCACCAGCCAACGGAGCCCTTCGGTGCTGTGGCGGTAAGAACATCCGTCTTTGCTGTGTGACAGCACATCACAAGCCCGCAGCCTTTGGGTAGTGATTCACGCAATATCCCCGCGATGACATAGGCAGTCTCACTGGAGTTTTCATCCACAAGGCCGCCCAACAAGCCGGAGAGCGGGTCCATGATAATCAGCCGCGGCGCGAATTCCGCCAGTTCTGCGGTAATTCGCTTCATTTCCGGAGAAGCTGCAAGAGTACGTTCGGGTGTCTCGGACGCGATCGCGAACCGCGTCAAGCAGAACGGGAGCACGTTGTCGGCCACGGCCTGCACATCACGGTCATCGTATCCGATGTTGAACGCGTGGCCGATGCGTTGCATGCGGCGCATCACTTCTTCATAGTCATCCTCGACACCAATTATGGCAACACGGGACGGGCCAGCGGTTGGTTCAAACACTCCCATCAGGTTGCGGCCTGTTGCCACTGACGCAGCCCACTGCAGAGTCAAGAATGACTTCCCTGTGCCACCGTGCGCAGTGAGGAAAGTTATCCTGTCCATGGGGATGATGTCATGCTTGAAGACGTGCTCCAACGGCGGAATGTGATCGGTCAACCACGTCCGCGACAAACGTCGCCCCATAGACTCCGGGGCAGCGGGTGCCGACGGAGCCTCGACTGTCTTAAGCGCGGTGTGAAGCGCCTGCCACAATTGGGCGGCGGTTGTGACTCTTTGCCCGGACCAGAGGTATTCATTCACTAAATCGGCGGCGTCCTTCTTGTGCCCCAGTTCAAGGATTTCGGGGTCAACCCGCCTGTGCGCTCGGACCAGTCGCTCGGTCAGGGTATCCATGGCTTTCCGCCCTGGTTCGTCGTTATCCGGCCAGAGAATCGGGTCCGTCACGTCTTCCAGCGGCGACAGGTCAACCGATGCGGCCGCACCAGTGCCGTCGAATGCCACCGCGGCGACACCCAGACTGTGGAGAGAGGAGGCAGACTTTTCTCCCTCGCATACCACGACTGGTTCGCCGGCGCGGATGGTTTCCGTTCCGTAAAGCGGCGCGGCGGAATTATTCCGTCCTGGTTTCCATTCATCGTTGGCGCACTGGTAATACCATGGCAGCGATTTTCCGGATTCGCCGTCATACCGAACGTGTAACAGGGGGGGCGTGTTACCGACTGCGGGGTATAACCATGCGCCGGTGAGCGTCAAGGGCTTACCACTCTTGTCGGTCGCTTTTCGAGGTATCTCGATAGGACATTCATCTGGGACCACGTCGCAAAAATGGGGAGGGATTTTGGAGGGTATGCTCATGCGAAGCCCACCAACCTAGCGAGTGCTTCAACAAACGACAGCCCGTGCCGCTCTTTGAGGAACCGGAACGCATCACCTTTGGCATTGCATGCCGGGCACCAGTAGCCTCCGTGCTTGACATTCACGCGCAAGCTCGGCCGGTGGTCATCGTGGAAGGGACAGCGCGCGGTGCGCCATTCGCCGTGTCCCGATAGCGGGCCCAGTTCGGAGGTGTAGAAGGATTGCCAGTTGGCGGCCGCCTTGACGGCATCGACGGACCGGTGGTTGTGCGGCAAGGTCCGGTGACGGCCCGGACTTCCGGAGCGGGGGCGGCAGGCATAGTGCG
>CAIJOU010000315.1 GCA_903822375.1 Candidatus Hydrogenedentota bacterium | reverse complement strand
GGCATCCTGCCGCGTTCTTCGAGACATCCGGGTACTGGCCGGAACGCGGCAGGATGCCGCGTCTACCTTCAGGATGCCGTTTCGGTTGGCGTATTGAAATCCACAACGGCACCTCCCACCAGGAGTTTCCGTCCGTCGCGCATCACTTCCTCATCGGCGGGAACGACCACCACCACCGCCGCATAGTCCCCTTCGAGTGAGAAGCGCGCCGTATCCTTCACGTTGCGCGCCAGGAAACGATGACCCACGGCATCGTACAGGTCACAGGACTGGGAGCCCACCGGCATTTCAATTTCCTTCGTTTCCGGCCAGGGGTTGAAGTACAGGCAGGTGGGCCATGCGCGGCCGTGAAAGAAGTCCGTCGCGAGGCAGTCGAGTTGCAGGACACGCTCGACGTTGGTGGTGTGGATAATGCCGCCGAAAATGCCCACATAGGCGGAGCCGTATAGGCCGCGGTCCGTCTTGGGTCCCCAGTTCATGGCAATGGGGTCGCCGGTGGCATAGGGCTCCCGGCCCTGCCAGCGGTGGCGCAGTCCCTCGTAGGCGATGAGGTTCTTGGGGTCGCCGGTCCATGCGGCGCTGCTCTGCTTTTCCGGTGGCAGTCCGTCGGCATAGAACAGCCGCGCGGCATTGGCCGCATTGAGCATCCACTTGCCGATGGCGCGCGCGTGGCGCGTGTTATAGCGGGCGAGCGGTACAAGCGCGTCGGCCTGAACGAAGGTGTTCATGGCGAAGGCGTAGCCGCCGCGATTGTCCACGCTGCCGACCAGGCCGTGGCAGTCATCATCCCCCCAGCGCCCCAACAGCACGCCCCAACCGCCGCGCACGTCGCTGATGCCGAAGCACCAGCCCAGCAGTTTGTCCACATCAAACGCGTCGCCGTGCTCGGCGTTGCAGCGTGCCGCTGCAAGGGCGCCGTAGGGCAGCAGCACCTCGTAGAAGGGGTTGTAGTCCAGCCGCTGGAGGAAGGCAAGGCTTTTCTTCGCGGCGTCCAGGTATTTCTCGTCGCCGAACGCATTTCCTGCCGCGTATTCCAGCCAGGCCACGCCGGCTGCGGCGTCGGGTTCGCGCCATTTGCCGTTGTCCACGGGCTTCATGGTGCGGAAATCAAAAGAGGTATGGTTGAAGTCGGGAATGCCGTCCGCTCCGGCCAGAGCGGCGCAGGCGTCAGACCAACCGTTGGCCGTGGCGCGCAGGATATCGCGAAAGCCCGGCTGTTCCGGGTATTTGTCGCACAGCCCATAGAAGACGACATGCGGCCAAAGCTCATACCAGAACGAGCCGCCCGTTTCCTGGTTCATCGCGTTGAGCACGAGGTTAAGCCCGTTGCGGCGGTTGTACCAGGCCGCGCACATGGCCACATAATCGTTTTCCTGCTTGCGCTTGTCGATCCCGGCAACGGTGGCGCCAAGCACGGTGCCCATGCAGGTAATGCCTTCCTGCGCCCCGCTTCCGGGCGTCTGTTGTGGGGACCCGGCATAGCTGGGGAGTCCGAAGGTCGGTGCGTCGATATTGACCTGCGCGTCATCGCGCCAGATGAACGGCAAATACTCGCCTTGCGCGTTGAAGTCAAAGACGAAGCGGTCGAACGCGCGGGCCGTGGCTTTCCAGTCCTTCATGAGGTAAGGTTCGGGCAGATTGGGCATGAGGTCGACGCACTCAATGGAAGACTGTCCCGGCTGCGTGCCGGACTTGGGGGTGATGGCGTTGCCGGTCGGCGGCAGGAATTCCACCGCGCCGAACAGCACATGTGCGTCGGGCTTGCCCTCCACCCCCAATTGAAGCAGTCTCAGTCCGCGCGGGGCGCGCCATGCGACCCGGGGTTCCAAGTCAACCACGGTATCGCCCGGGGCATCCATCACGTCGATGGGCACGACGCTGTCCTCCCGCCCGGCCCCGTCGAAGTCGCCGCTGAAACGCACAATGACATGCGCGCCGGCGGTCAACTCGTTTACGACCACCCGGAACCGTTCGACAGGCCCTGCGGGATGGGTTTCGGCGGCGACAATGGCCCAATCGCGACCTTTGGCGGTTTCTATGCGCAGGCCGTTTGGTCCCGTGGAAACACCTGCGTCATTCATTCTGACGGTCCACACGGCGGAATCGTGAAGCGCCTCCGTGTTCCACTCCATGCCAGCGGCAAAGCCAACGCCGGTCAGGGCAAACACCAGCAGGTTGGTGAGGATGAAAGTTCTGGCCATGCTATTTCTTTTCGTCGCCTTCTTCGATGTCCTTCTCAACGCCGGAGATGAAGTGCCGCGCCTCCTTCTTCATGCGGTTGAGAATGCGGCGTGCCCAGACGAATTCGGTGGCGAGGATGGCGAGGCCGACAGGAATGACGACGAAGGCGGGGCCGGGAAGAAAAAGAAGGGCCACGCCGACAACCAGCACGGTGGAGCCCATAAAGAGTACGACGATGCGTTTTGCATGGCGGAAGGTCATGACCGCCATCTCCTCGGCGGCCTGTGTGATGTCCTCGACCTGCTTTCTTATGGCCGGGTTGCGGCGCAGGTCAATGAGCGACGCAACGACGCCGACCGAGAGTATGCCGAGCACGACGAGCAGCGACACCGAGGTCGGTATGGCGTACCAGTGCTCGATGATGAGCTTGACGCCGACAAAGGCGAGCAGCACGACGAGGCTTGGCTTGAGGTAGCGGAACTGTTCCACCATGCCGGCCAGGGCGAAGTAGAGCGAGCGCAGACCGAGGATGGCAAAGATGTTTGACGTGAAGACGAGGAAGGGATCACGGGTGACCGCGATGACGGCGGGTATGGAATCGACGGCGAAGATAACGTCGGAGCTCTCCACGACAAGCAGTACGATAAAGAGCAGCGTGACGTGGTTTTTCCCGCCGCGTTTGATGATGAAATGGGTGCCGTGCAGTTCGGTGGTCACATGGAACACGCGCCGCGCCAGGCGGACCAGCGGGTTCTTGTCGGGGTCCGGCTTTTCATCGCCCACAAAGGCGATCTTTACCGCCGTGTAAAGCAGCAGGGCTCCAAACACGTACAGAATCCATTCAAAGCGGGACAGGAGTGTTGTGCCGGCGGCGATCATCGCACCGCGCATGACCAGCGCGCCCAGAATGCCCCAGAAAAGAACGCGGTGCTGGTAGCGGGTGGGAATGCCGAAATGGGCGAAGACCAGGGCGATCACGACCATGTTGTCGACGCTGAGCGATTCCTCAATGAGATAGCCGGTGATGTACTGCAGCGCCGCCTGACGCCCGTTCAGAATGTGCCTAGAGGATGAGGAGGCGGCCCCGAGCCAGTCGTGCTCGTAGATGTAATAGACTACGGTGCTGAACACCAGCGAAAGGCTCACCCAGAAGGCTGTCCATGCCAGTGCCTCAACGGTGCCGATGACATGCGCCTTCCGGTTGAAGACACCGAGATCAAGGGCGAGCATGACAAAGACGAAAAGCAGAAAACCTGCATACAGCCAGACGATCATTCGGGGCGGGACCTTTCTATGTCCGGGGCCACCCTCGCAGCCGGGTGCATGGCAATTCTTCCGGTGGGTTCCGCTTCACTTCACCCACCCTGCAACCAACAGTGTACTACCCCACCTCAGGGCTTTACACGCTCAATGCGAAACGTGCCGTGTTTTCCAGAAGCGGCGGCGTCCCCGTCGGGTGTGGCAGCCTTGAAATTGGGGCCGAAATTGAAAGCGCCGTCCTGGGGAATGACCGCGGGCAGTTCCGGACGGGCACTGCCGTCCTTGGCGGGCGGCTCCTTCTTTGGAGGCGATTCCCCGGTCGGTGGCTCCGTCGTTTGCTCCTGTCCGGCAGGGGCGGGGGGCGTCGGGGGCTGGTCCACGGCCTTTTGCTCCGTCGGCGGAGCCGCCGTTTTCGGCGCAGACGGTTCGGGGGCGGCGATATCGCCCATTCCCCTCGGCAATTGCGGCTTGTCGAGCCGGTCTATCTTGAATTTCTTGCCCGAGACTTCGCCGTTGGGCGAGTGTGAGAAACCGGATTCATCGGGAATGCCCGGACCGTACCGGAAGCCTGGAACCTCGGGCATCATGGGTATGTCCTTTTCCTTCTTTGCGGCCGGGGCATCATGCCGTTCGAACTTGAACATCTTGCCCGGTTCGGAAACGGCCTCCGGTTCGGGGGGATTCGGCTTGGCTGCATCCGCCTCGGCTTTCTTTTTCGCGTCCATCCGCTCCAGCTTGAAACGGGGGGTTCCCGTTACGGGCCGGGGCAGTGCGTGCTGTTCAAGCAGCACATCAATGCCCACGGGTCCCGCATCAGCGGCGGCTTCCCCGCCGGGAGGGACGGCCGCGGCCGGGCTGGTGTTGTCGGGAGGAACAGGCTGCAGCGCGGAAGCGGGGCCCAGCACCGCGTAGGACCTGCCGACCGTGTCATGGCGGGCGTGGAAGGTGCGCGTGGCACTGTCGAATTCCTGCGGCTGGGGCTGATACCAGCCCAGTCCGTCCTCATAGGTGAACAGGGCCAGACCGGCGAGTTTGTCGTCGGCGCACACCGCGGCGGGCACGTGGAGGCTTATGTCGAGCTGCACGGCCCGTCCCTGCGGGGCGCGCTGGGGCGCGACATACAAAGTGAACGCGGCGTAGTTCTCCGGCAATGCGGCGGGGGGCTTGGTCTGGGTCACGAGTCGGGCCTGCATGGGACCGTCGCCATGCAAGGTTACGGCGCCGGTAACCCCCTGCGGCAGGAGTGTGATGACGCTGCCCAAGGCATGGTCGGCGTGGCGCATGACCGCCTCGGGCGCGTACAGCGCGCGCTTGAAGCGCCGCTGCGTCAGCAGGTCCATCTGGTCTGTGTAATGGGTTGACCGTGGATTGTCCGAAACGCCGAAGGGAGAAAGGCTGACCGCCTCGGGGATGTCGCCAAACTGCACGGCCATGGCGAATCCCGTTCCATAGGAGGCCATCCATTTTCCGTTGTCCCAAATCTGGTCGGAAAGGAGCAGTATGGGCTCTCCCGTGGCGGCCCCGGGCGCGGCCTCCTCGCGTGTGCCGCGGCGGAGGCGGTGCCGTTCCCCCCATGGCACCGACAGTGTCTGAAACTCGTTTCGCAGCATCCGCGACGCGTCCTCGGCGGCGCGCAGGGCCGCCTCCTGCGCCTCGGGCGTGTTCGACGCGAGCATTGCGTAAAGGTCCCGCTCCGCCGTTGCCGGTCCGGCCTGGTTGCGCAGCATGGCCCACCAAACATGGTAGAAGGTCATGCCGGTGGAGTTGACGTCGGCCACGAAATTCCAGTCCTTGAGCAGGGCAAGTCCGTTGACCAGGTCGGGATGGGCCGTCTTGACCAGGTCGGCGCGCTGCTCGGCCATGGTCAGGAGTGCGGGAACCGTGTCCATCGCCGCGGGCACCACCGTGTCGAACAGCATGGACTGATTGTCGCGGAAGCTGCGCGTTCCCGCCCGCAGCAGTTCGCGCGCACGCCGGGCGCGGTAGCTTTCCGGGTCGTTGGACAGCCAGACGGGCCAGTTTCCGGGTGCGAGCCCGGTGTTTTCGGTGACGGTCCACGGCGGACTGCCGCAGGCCTGCACATAACCGGACGCGGGGTTGGTGACGGCGGGCAGCGAGTCAACGGCAATGCCTTCAGCCCAGCCTATCAGGTCCACGCCGACGGGCAGGGGCCGGTCCCAGCGGAGCCCCTCCTGGGCCTCTTCCTTGGTGGCGGCGGCAAGGGGCGGCGTTTCCGGACGGGCACCCGCCTTGGTGTTGTACAGATAGAAGATGTTTCCGTCCCGGTCGGCGTAGGTGATGTGGAAACAGGGCAACTGCTGCAGGCGCAGGGCGTCCTGAAACGCGCCAAGGCCGGCGGCGCGGCCCATCTCCATGAGCTGGCGCAGTCCGCCAAAGTCATAGTAGCCGCCGATGCGCCAGGAGTACAGCCCTGCGGTGTTGTTTTCAAACAGGGGGCCGCGCGGGCCGATGTAGGAGGGAACGGCGCGCTCTTCCATGCCCGCGTCGGTGCGCACGTAGTAAGGCTGTGCCTGGGCCATGTACTCCAGCAGCGCCACCATGTCAGGCGAAATCGGCGGCTGACCATCCTTGTTCGGGTTCTTGGGTTTCTCCTCCTGCGGCGACTGGGCGAAGCGCTCATTGTAGACATCGGCAAAGTCGGGGAAATTTGGCGTGAGCGCCCACCCCAGCACGGCGTTGTGCCCCATGACGACGACCGGCACGCCGCAGAGTGCCGCGCCGGACACATCCATGTCGCCGAGGACCAGATGGGCTTCGCACCACTGGAACGGGCCGTCGAAATGCTCGTGCGGGTTGATGACCAGCACCGCCCTGCCCTCTGCGGTGCGTGATGGGGCCATGGCCCAGGCGTTCCCGGTCTCCATGGCCGGCGGGCGGTGCCAGGTGCCGGGCGCGTCAAAGGGGGCAAAACTCATCAGGAAAGCGTGCCACAGGGCGAGCACGTCCTTCGCCTGGGCACCGTCGGCCCATGCGGGCGCCGCGCCCGGATGGTCAACAAGCCAGGAGTTTATGCCGAGCGCGAAGCCGTCACAAAGGTCGCGTGTCACCGGGTCGGCCTGTTCAAGCGCCGCCTCGGCGAGCCGGGCATGGTTCATCTTGATGGAAAAGGCGTCCGACTCGGCGTAGGCCGGACCCAGCACGGCGGCAAGCCGGCCGTTGGCCATGCGGTAGGCCAGCAAAAGGGTCTCGATGCGGTCTTCCGCCTGCGCGTAACCGTAGGCGAACCCGAGCGCGCGTGGATTTTCGGCATAAACATGGGGGACCCCCCACTCGTCGCGGTACAGGGTCGCCTGGCTCCACAGTGCGATCGGGTCGGCGGCATTCTGCGCGCGGGTTGCGGGACAGAAGAGCAGTGTCGCCGCCAGCACGGCCGCGAAGCCTAATCCAAACGTTCTTCCCGATGGAGGACCTTCCCAATGCATGCGCATATTATAAGTTTAAGGTGCAACGCCAGAAAAGTTTGATGCGAAGTTACGAGGATTGGGAAAATTGCCAAGAATGGATGGGCTTTGCCCGGTGTTGACACCACAGTCAATATTTTAGGGTCCGAGGCAAAGGTCTTGATTCTAATGGTTATTACACAAGGCCCGGTGCAGACCCGGGAACGGGAATGATGTGCTGATGGAAAGAGAATACCCGAGAATTGCGCCCGATTGGCCCGAACTGACAAAAGCCGAAACACAGCACTTTGCCAATCTTAGATTTACCGTTTTTCTACTTTCCTTTCTCGGCTTCTTTGCGCTTATTGGCACGCGGTTTGTGTCGGAAATATTTCCGCTGCGGACACTTATGGGCCTCTTGGCGGGAGTGAGCCTCCTGTCGGCCGCACTGATCGTCGTGGTTCGGGTGCACATGGGGCCCCGGCTGGCCAGTTGGGCGATGGTCGGCGCATGCACTTTGGGACTTGCCTCCGAGGTCCTGAAACTGGGTTCGGCCCTCTTGCCCGACCACGCCCAGATGCTCGACAGCTATGCCAGTCTCGCACTGGTTGTCTGTGTATCCGGCTGGGTCTGTTTCATGAATCCGGCCCTGTTTGAAATGGCCATGGGAAAAATCCGCCTGAGCCGGGAAACGCAGAGGCTTCTTGTCGCCAACGAGACCCGCAGACAGTCGGAAAGGCGCTACATCGCACTTTTCGAGAACGCCTCGGAAGTGATCGGGGTGATTGACCCGCGGAGCGGGGCCATGCTGGAGTGCAACCAGCGCACCTGCGACTTCTTTGGGTGTTCGCGCGAGGAAATCTTCAAGACCGGTCTGGCCGGGCTTTTCGGCGCGGCGCTCGGCGAAATCAATGGGGGCATGGCCCGGGTGCTGAAGGGGGAAACGGTGCGCATCTATGACATCGAGATTCCCCTTAAGACGGGAAAGACCGCGCGCATCGACGTGAGCATGTCGCCGTTGCCCGACGAGGAGGTGCTGCTGCTGGTCCGCGACATGACCCAGCGCAAAGAGGTGGAGGAGCGGCTGCAGCGCATCCAGAATTTCGAGTCCATCGGCCGTCTTGCGGGCGGGGTGGCGCACGATTTCAACAATGTGCTGACGCCCATTCTGGGTTTTGCCGAAATGCTGCTGGAAGAAGCCCCCCCGGAGCATCCATGGCGCCAGGAACTCAAAGAGATAGCCTCGGCCGCGGAGCATGCCAAGCACCTTACGCAGCAGCTTCTCGCCGTGGGCCGGCGCCAGACACTGAAAATACAGACCGTCAGCCTGGGTGAAGTGGTCGTCGATTTCCAGAATGTGACCCGTCGCACCGTTCGCGAGAATGTCACCCTTGAAGTGCATGCCGTTCCGGGGACCTGTCCCATACGCGCCGATATAAACCAGATCAAGCAGATACTGATGAACCTGTGCGTCAACGCGCAGGATGCCATGCCGCAGGGCGGAAAACTGACGATAGAAGTCCGGGAAATCGACGTGGACAGGACCTATGCCGAGGCGCATCCGGGCGTCCATTTGGGGCCCGGTGTGCTGTTTTCGGTCAGCGACACCGGTGTCGGAATGGACCAGGAGACGATAGCCAAGGCGTTTGAGCCCTTCTTCACGACGAAGGAGGAGGGGACCGGGCTGGGACTGGCCACCGTCTACGGCATCGTGCGGCAGCACGGGGGGCACATACGGCTGCGCAGCGTTCCCGGAGAGGGAACCACGGCCGAGGTGCTCTTTCGCAGGGCTGAGTCCGCCGTCGCGGAACACAGGCATGCCGCACAGTACCTGAGGGAGAGTGAAGGGGGCGAAACTATTCTGGTGGTGGAGGACAACGATTCGGTGCGGGAGTTGGTGTGTGCCGCGCTGGAAAAGATGTCCTACCGGGTCCTGCGGACCAGGAACGGCGAGGAGTGCATGGCGCTGATGGACAAGAGCGACTGCACGGTGGACCTGTTGCTGACCGACGTGGTCATGCCCGGCATGAACGGGCGCGAACTTCGCGAACGGCTGTCGCGTCGCTGGCCGGATCTCAAGGTCATCTACATGTCCGGCTATCCCGAGCAGGTGGTGTCCCAGCATGGCGTGCTGGAGGAGGGCATAAACTTCCTGCAGAAGCCGCCGTCCGTCCGTGCACTGCGAGAAATGGTGCGCAACGTGCTCGAGAACGAGGAGTAGGGTGCGTGAAGTGGCGCGAAGCGCCACGGAACGCACCCGTTTGGCTGAACCTCAGGGCATGGGCGCGGCGATGCGCGTCACCTTCTTCGGTTTTTCCGTCCACTTTGCGTCGCCGTAGAGGCCCGCCTCGTTCACGTCGATGGGCTTGAATCCCAGTTTAAGCGCCGGCGATTCCGGCTTGAGCCGGTAATCGCGGTGCTCGGGGTCCACAAACAGCGGATCGGCGGTCACGGAATGCGGGTCAAAGCCCGCGGCCTGCCATTCGGCAAAACTCTTTCCGGCAAATTCCGGCTCCTGGCCCGACGTGTCCCAGTACACGTTGCTGTCCATCACATACTTGCCGTTGCTCCAGTTGCTGCCGAGCAGGCGGCCGTTGTTGTAGTAGACAATGTTGTGCTCGAAGAAGAAGGAGTTGTGCTCCTCCTGTCGGGAGCGGATGATTTGCTCGTTGTGCGAGAGGGCGAAGATGTTGTTGACGATGCGGTTGTTCTCGCCGTAGTGCTGGTGGAAACCGCCGCTGCGCGTGTTGATGACCACATTGTTTTCCAGCAGCACGTCGGTGCTGCCCTCGTCGGTGTAGAGGCCCCAGCCGCAGGAGACGGCGGGGTTGGAGATGATGTCGTGGATGTAGTTGTTGCGCAGCGCCGTGCCGGGTGAGATGCCCAGCGTGTAGATGCCGCCCATGTCGCTCAACTGGCCCTTGCCCACGTCGTGGATGTGGTTGTATTCAACGACGTTGTGGTTGGCCGAACTCGGGTCGTAGCCCCAGGACCAGCCGACGGACATGCCGGAGTAGCGGAGATCGCAGATCTCGTTGTGCGTGACCTTGTTGTTGGAACTGCGGCCGATCCACACGCCGATGGCCCCGCGATAGATGAGGCCCCCGTCGTGGAGAAAGCAGTTGTCGATCGTGTTGCCGCCCGAGATTTCGTTGTCCGACTTGGGGTCACCGCACTCGCCCATGCGCACCGCGCCGCCGCCCAGGTCGTGCAGCTCGCAGCGCCGCATGATGTTGTTCTGGCAGCCGGCGCGGAACCATAGGCCGTAGTTGCCAATGTGGCCGATGGAGCAGTCCTCCACGACGCAGTTGCGCGCGCCGACGCACTCGAATGAGGCGGGCAGCGTGGCTTCGGCCTGGCTGTCGGCGTGGCCCTGCGGCCCGATGGACTCTTCGGCATAGCGGAAGTCGATCCCACGGAAAGCGAGATGATCGACGAACGCGCCTTCGGCGGGCTTGCCTTTCAGGACAACCAACTGCCGCGCCACGGGCGCGATGACCGTTGTGTTCTCCGGGGTTTCGCCGGGCATGGGCATGTAGTAGACCCTGCCCTCTTTGTGGCGCAGGCACCATTCACCGGGGAGGTCGAGCGCTTCAAGCAGGTTCTCGACGTAGTAGCGCTGGTCGGGATTCCAAAAAGTGAAGGGCCAGGGGGAACCGCCGGTGAATTCGACCGTGTGCTTCGCCTCGTCGAAAGTTTTCACCCGGTGCAGGGACGTTTCCCAGGAATGGAACACGACAAACACGGCGTCGGCAAGCCCGGGCCAGGGTTTGATGTTGTCTTCGCGGAACTTGAGGATCGCGGCGCTCTTGGCCTCGCCCCCCTTGCCGTCGGGCACCATGACCGCGCCGTCCATGTGGAAGTAGTCACCCTTTTCAGGATAGTCGCCGAAGGGATGGGCCGGGTTCGGGGTGCGCGCGGGCATGCGGCGTTCGCCGTTGACCCAGAGTGCGCCGAAGTCCCAATTGCCGTTGGCCACGTCGGGCAGTTCGGCCACCCAACGGTCCTTGTCGACGGTCCAGCCGGTAATCTTACGGCCGCTGTGAATCACGGGCCGATTTTCTTCCGGCGCGGCTTCATAGGCGATCGGCGCGTCCGCCGTTCCTGAATCCTCCGGGGTAAACACGATGGGCTCTGCAATGAAATACTCGCCGGTTTGGATCAGCACGCGAACAGGCCCGGCAAGGCCGCCCGGCTGCTGTTTCATCTTGCGGATCGTGTCGCGCGCGCCGGTGATCGTGGCCAGCGGGCCGTCGGTCGCGGCGGGATTGGGAAAGTCGAGCTTGCCCGACCACGCATCATTGCCCTTGGGCGACACGTGCAGGGTGAGCGTTTCCGCGAACGCGGGAAAGGCGGTCGTGGACAGCAACACAGCCAGCACAAGAACTATTGAGTGACGCATGATTCTCTCTCCCGCAATTTGGCTTACCATTTCTTTTCTTCGACGGTTCCGGTGGGGCCATCGGACCAGTTGGCCCACTTGACGCGCGGACCGGACACGGTCACGCCGGGACCGACGTCCACGGAACCCGTCGCCACATAATACGACTTTGCATGGGCTTCAGGATAGCTTTCGAGGAAGCGCGTGTTCTCGATGCGGCACCCGCGCAACAGCGCCACGAACTCGTGATCGGCCGCGTCGAAGCCGTTGATGATGGTGCAGCCCCGGAAGATCTCGCGGGTGGTCCCTCCGTCGATCCAGAGCGCGCGGGTGCCTTTCGCGCGGATGGTGCAGTTCTCGTACAGGATGTTGTCGCCGCCGCCGCATTCGATGACCGCCGCGCTGCGGTACACGCCGACTCCGGGATACTCGCGGTCCTCGAAGAGGCAGTCGCGGTACTGCGTCGCCTTTTCCGGGTCGGGCGAGCCGACGCCGTGCACGACGCTGCCGAAAATCGCGCAGTGCTCGTAGCGGATGCCCGGCTTGTTGGTCCACACGGAAAAGCCGGTGGTGCCCCACATGGTGCAGTCGACAAAGCGGGTGTAACCGCCGTCGCCGCTGTCGGCCACGACGCCGCAACCGGCGTTGTTGATGAACTCGCAATGCACGAAGAGGCCGTCGCGGCAGACCGAGTCCTCCGCCTCGATGTCGAGTCCCGCACCGGGCGCGGAGGCGACGGCGCCGCGCTGGGTGTGGTTGAACTGGGAGTTGATGACGGTCAATCCGCGTCCGCCGACCCAGGACAGGCCCTGTCGGCCGTTGTATTCGCTGCGGATGTTGCGCAGCAGGTGCGGCGTCGGCGGGTCCGTCTCTTTCAGGTTGGTCCAGCCGACGATAATGCCGTCGAGTCCGTGGTGATGGGTGTATAGGTTCTCCACGAGCACATTGGTGTTGGCGTACATGCACAGGCCGTAGGCTTCCATCTGCCGGCCCGTGTCGCCCCACTGACCGCCGAGGACAAGACTGCCGTTGTTGCCGTCCAGTTCGAGGTCGCGGACAATGACATTGCGGCAGTCGCGCAGGCTGAACATGCTGCCGACGGAAACGTTGCAGTCACGGTCGAGGAAGGGCATGGCGGGATCGATCCGCTCGCCCGTATTCTTGTCGAAGCTGCCGTAGTGCAGACCGGGCGTCAGGCGCAGCGTGGCGCCGTGTCCGTCAATGACAACGCCGTCCAGTCCTTTGAGATCGACCACCCGCTCTGCGCGGTAGTAGGGGTACTTGCCTTCCTCGTGGCTTTGGCCGCCGACGATGTAGACGCCCTTGGGGATGTTGAGCACGCCACCGCCCGCCTCGGTGAGTGCCTGCGCGGCCGCGCGGAATGCGGCGGAGTCGTTGGTGGTGTCGTCCCCCTTCGCGCCGAAATCGCGGACATCGAAAACCTTGGCGCTGTCAGGGATGAATGGTTGCCATGAGTCGTCGGCGTGGACTGCGGCGGCAAAAAGCAGCGCTGCAAAAGCACAAGAACGGATCATGATGAATTCTCCGGGATAAGGTTCACGCCCCGCTGATGGTGAAGTTCTGTTCAAGCCAGCCTTCGCCGTCCTTCACGCGGATGGTAAGTTTGTGCTCGCCGGAAGGGATAACCTTGTCTGAGTCGTTGTCCTCGGTGCCGACGAGATAGGGCGGGCCGTCGCACTTGTTCACGAGGTTGCCGTCGATCAGGATTTCCATGGGACCCAACGGCAGCCCCTCGGTCCATATGCGCAGGCGTTCATAATGCTGGTACTTGGTGTCGGTGCCGGAGGAGCGGGACAGGTAGATGCCCTTGCTGCGCGCGGGGCGCAGGCGGGCGTGTCGTCGGGCTCTGCGGCAGCGCAGAATGGGTAGCAGGGAAAGGGAAGCGTGGCGTGAGCTGTCTGCAGCAGCATCGGGGGCCTGCCTGTTGGCCGACGGGGCTGGCCAGGCAGGTGGGGCTG
>CAIJOU010000314.1 GCA_903822375.1 Candidatus Hydrogenedentota bacterium | reverse complement strand
TTCTTCCACAGTGAGGTTTTCAAAGGGACCCGACACCCCGAACCCCGCATTTGCCATGACCACATCAATGCCGCCGAAGCTCTCGATAGTCTGCGTGGCCGCAATTCTCAATCCGTCCGCATCGGCAACATCGCATTGAAAGAGAAGGACCCTCCCGCCATGCCCTTCAATATCGCGCTTCACTTCCTCCAGCTTGTCCATCCGCCGCGCCAGAAGCGCCACTCGGGCCCCCTCATTGGCGAAAGCCTTTGCGGTGGCCGCACCTATTCCGGAAGACGCCCCGGTAATGAACACGCTCATACCTTCAAAACGCCGGGTCATGATAAAACGCCCTCCTGTGCTGTCGGACTATCGCAGTCTGCGGATGGAGCAATCCTTTGCCACAAGGCTATTGCCCTGAATCGTTGCGGAAAGGGTCATTGACTGCCCATAAGCGGAGGCTGAGACATTCACCTGGTTTCCCGTACAGGACCAGGTGGCAGGCACCTGTCCCGCAAGGGGATGAACGGCCACACCCTGCCCGCCGGCGTTGAACTGGAACTGGATAGTGGCCTGCGTGGCACGCACCTCCCACAAGGTGCCCACAAGCGTCTGCGCGTTCAGTTCCTGCTGCGCGGCCTGGGGCGGCAGTCCCTGCTGTTGCTGCATTTGCGGCTGGGCCTGTGCGGGCGGAGTATAGGCCGGACTTGGGGCAGCGGGGGCTGGAGATAAGGCTCTTCCTTGAGCGGTCGTTTGGGCCGACGGTGCGGGTGCCGCCGCCGGCCGCAGCGCCTTCAGCGCAAAGGGGGCGCCCAGAAAAGCCGCAACGGCCACAATAACGCCGATGATCAGCTTGTTGTTGTCCACAAGAAAGCCCTTTCTGAATAGCCAAACCTTCCGAGCATTACAGAAAACACTCCACCCTTGGATGAATACCCCGGGAATCGGAAGAGTTCCGTCCTAAATGGGACGGGCGCGGTCGGCGCTGCGGCAAATGGTATCGAACAAGTCGGACACTTCGGGCACATCGAAATCCCTGAAATTGGAGGGATTGACCCAGAATTCGGCGAGACGGCCGCGGCCCTCGGCTTCATAGGCCATGACCTTTATCATCATCTGCGCCTTGTCCAGCCCCCGAAGGAGTCGTGCTTCCGGAGTGAATGCCAAGGCAAATGCGGCATGAAGCTCGGCGTAGCGGGGGGGGAATGCGGCAAAAAGGCCTTCAAATATGGCCTGTTCGGCGCTGCGCTTCACATCGCGCAGATGGGCGTCCGCCACCGGCATGGGAATGTCCATCAACTGCGCTTCGGCCAAGTCATGCACCAGTGCCATGGCCAGCGTAGTCTCACGGTTCCATCTGCCGGGGTACTCATCCAGAAAGAGCAACGCCAAGAGTGCAAGAGAATGACTGTGCGCGGACACCGATTCGGGTTCTGTCACACCGCGCAGCAGATAACCGGCCCGGGGCACCCTGTCAAGGGGGTGCAGGGCATGAAACAGCCCGATGGTCCGTTCAGCAAAAACACTCATGGACCATTCGGGTCGTTGTCCGACTCGTCCTCTTCAGGCACGGGTTCGGCGTAGGTGAAATCCTCGCCGTCATCATCGTCCTCCACGGGGTCGCCGAAGGCCTGCTTTACGATGTTTTCCAGTCCCATGCCGCCGGGCAGGGCACGCTTTGGCAACATGCCCATGCGCCCCCCCGCCACCGCGTCCGGCTCGGCCTCACCGGCGCCGCCGGAAACGCCGACCAGTCGAAGTATGGCTTCTGAGACATTCTTGCGCGCCTCCGACACCGCCGGTTCCTCGTCGGCCTCCAAGAGCAGGCTCGCCGTCCGGTCAAGCAGGCGCTGCACCTCGCCGGCGGACACGCTCGCCCTAGCCATGCTTTGGGCAGCTTCTCGCCGGGCCTCTTCAAGGCGCTCCTCTGCCGCTTGCTTTTCCAGCACCAGCGCATCATAGGCGGCCAGAGCCGGGTCGCCCTCTGCCGGGCCGTTTGCGGCAAGTATTTCAAGGTCCCTGTCCAGCCCGGAAAGCGCATGGTCGAGCGCCACGATGCGTGCGCGCTGTGCCGCCTCCACCACAGCCAGTTTTTCCGAAAGCGCCGTGACGAGCGTGACAGCCGTTTCGAGTTCCGTGCCGGCCCGCTCGGCGAGTTTGCGCGCAGCGGCCAATTCCCGGCGCGCCTCCGCAAGATCGCCCTCACTCCGGTGAAGCGCGTCGCGCATAAGGTCCCGTTCCGCCTCCAGCAGGGTCATCCCCCCCAATCCGCCTTCCACGCCGTCGGCGTCTATGTTGAGCCGTTCCCTGAGCCGGTCACGTTCCTTTTCGAGATCGCTAATGGTATTCTTGAGTCCGGCGATGCGTTCCAGCGCCAAGGTGGGCATGCCCCCGTCGGCCGAGGTGGCCCCGGCGGCCTGCATTCCGAGAATGATGCCGGATGACAGCAACGATTTGAACTTGCCGCTGAATCCGGGAAGGGCATTGGGATGGATGCGGCTGGCCAGCACCACCCGGTGTCCGTTGTCCAGAAAGGTCCGGACGACGGCCTCCAGCGCAGCTATATTGTCTTTGAACCGTTCCAGTTCGTCCACGAGCAGCACTGCGGGGTGCTTCTTCTGAATGGGGGCCGGGTCGACGGCGAGGTTGCGCACTTTCTGCGGAAAATCGCCGGCGCTGACGAGTGCCACACCCACGCGAATTTGATTGGACCGATACTGGTTAACGATGGCCCAGAGCAGATGGCTCTTGCCCGTGCCCTTCTCGCCGACCAGCGTCAGCGGTGTGGGAACATTCCCTTTGAGCGCTGCAATCTTCTTGCAGACATCATACGCCGCCTGGTTGTTCTCGTCGGCAACGAAATTGGCGAATGTCAGTCCTTTCATGAACCGCATATCCTTCCGACCGGACGTGAACCCCGGTCGCGTCAGTGAAGACCGCCCCGACTTGCCTATCGTCCCCGAGGACGCACTGCAACGGAACGGCCCGCCCCCGGGCCGCCAAAACGACCTTCTCCACGTGTTTTTGATTGTAACGCGCCGGGCATGTCCTGTCAAACAGAAAACGCGTCAACCATCAGCAGAGACGCACGGTTGCCATTTCCAACGTTCTGACAACCGTTGACGCCCCCATGAGACGTATCGTTTCCGTTGAGATTCAGAACAGAAGAAGGTCCCTATTCTTGGACTGAGTTCAGACTTTGGAATCAATCCAGGCAACAACGTGGTTAATATCGGGCGCCGTGGCCGGCCAAACGGGGCCGTTGCCACTGCCCGCTCCAAGCTGCACGTAGTATTCAATATCTTCCCGGTCAAGCTTTTCGCCGGGAAGCATGGCGGTCCAAACACCACGGTCGATGTGGGTCATGGGCAGTACGCCGAACTCGCCTTTCCCCATCGTGCGCCAGCGCAGCAAGACTTCGCCGACGGGTTCGGCGGACAGCACAATCGCACGCACCATCAGACTGTCGCCAGAACGGCGGCAGGTGGGCGCGGCGGGCACGAACACACGCACAGGGCCTTCGTAGTTCATCGGCATTTGTGCCTCGGGCGGCAGTGGCGCGCCCAAAAGGGCCGTCAATTCCTCTCCAGGTTTGTCGAGCATCTTCGGGAAACTGTGCCCCTCCAGATTGGCAATGTTGCCCAATTCACCGGCTGTTGATGCCGTGGCCAGCAGATGTCGGCAGGTTTCGGTGACGGCCTTAACCAATTCTACCCGCGAGGCCAATGCCTTTGCATAGGCGGAGTCACGCGCTGCACTGTCGTCCCTGACGCCCTTGGCCGCTTTGAGTGCCATGTCGGCGGCTGCCCAGGCGCAGTTCATCCGGCCGGCAGCGCGGAGATAAAGAAGGTTGTTCAGCCAGTACCGGTATCGTTCTTTTGCCCCGGCCCCCTGGACACGGTCGGACAAGGCGGCAAACTGGTCGACAAAGGCATATTCGTATTGGGCGAGTTCCCACGGACGCGGGTCGGGGAAGAAAGAACCGGGGCCGTCTGTCCAAGTGGCGGGACGAGGCGCCGCACTGTCGAGGTTGGCAAAGACGTCCGCCGCCTCGGCGGCGACGGCAGGTCCAAACTCGTGTTCTGCCCAGTCCGCGTAGAAGTCGGCAGCCGAGGGGTTTTCAGAAACGGGGGGCACATCGGCGGCATAGTCGCCCCAGGCACCGCCGCCGCAGTTAATCTTCACCGAGGCGGCTGGTCCCTCCACCTTTATGGCCGAAATGCAGGGCCAGTCAACTTCTTTCTCGAAGGAGACCTCGATTCGGCCGTCTTTGGACTCAATTCCGTCAAAAGACATGTCTACGGCACGGCACGTTCCGCCCGCGTCGGAATAGATATCATATCGGGAAAGCACTGTATTGCCCTGGAGGACCACATCGAAGACCCGTTTCCCCGCTTGGTGATATGCTGATTCGCAGAAGCAAAGCGTGACTTTATACTTACCGTCGGGGACGGCGATGGAGTATCGCTTGGCGTCAATGCGGCAGGACTGATAGACGGGTGCCGCTTCGGCCCCCTTTATTTTTCCGTCTGTGTAGCCCGTGGTAATCGGAAATCCCGCGCGCGGATCACGCACGCGGTAACTGCCCGCAGGCGGAACTGCGGCCGGCCATTGCTGATCCCAACCGGCCTTGGCCAGCGAAGCCAGCGTGGGTGCGATAACACGGGTGCGCCAGAAGATTCCCATGAGCCCGTTGCAGCCGTAGTCCAAGGCTGTCTGCGCATCGCGGCGCATGCGGCGTGCCCAAAACTGCGGGATAGACATGGCGGGGTCGTCCTCAACCCAGGGAATGGCCCATTTGCCGCGACCTTCCACCTTCTTGAATCCCTCGTCAACGGGCTCAAAGCCAAGGTCGCGGTTGATGCAGCTCATGGATACGTCCTTGGGCAGTTTGTTGTCCATAAGCGCACGGTCGAACTGCGGACCCAACACCCAGCCGCAGGTGGCCAGTTGGAAGGGTGCACCGATATTCTTCAGCGCATCGTGCGCGGCCAGCACATCGTCGAGTGTGCGGCTGACTTCGCCCTCGTTCGTACCGCTCCAAGTCCAGCCTTCCGGCGTCCAGAACCAGTAATAGTCGAGCGGATGGGTCTTCTGGATACGGGTGAACACGCCCTCATAGACGGCGCGTATCGTGGCCGGATCGGGGGCCACGCCCAAGTCGGCCATGTAGTCCTTGTAGGTGTCGCCGCCGCAGTTGACCTTGATGGTCGTGCCGCTGCCCTCCACGGCAATGGCGGCGATGGCGGGTAGTTCCACCACCTTGCCAAAGTCAATGCTTAGCGTTCCGTCCGTCACCTCCACATCGGTCACTTCCACATCATAGGCCTTGTTCTTGCCGACTGTGGCGAACAGATCAAGTTTCCCGATGACCTCCTTACCCTGCACAGAAACGTCAAACACACGGGCACCCACCGTG
>CAIJOU010000313.1 GCA_903822375.1 Candidatus Hydrogenedentota bacterium | reverse complement strand
CCGTCTTTATCAAGATGGCTCCCGTGATCCGCCAGCTCTACGAGCAGATGATGCAGCCCCGCTGGGTGGTCGCCATGGGTGCCTGCGCCAATTCAGGCGGCATGTACGACATTTACAGCGTGGTCCAGGGGGTGGACAAGTTCCTGCCCGTGGACGTGTATGTGCCGGGCTGCCCGCCCAGGCCCGACGCTTTCCTGGAGGCACTCACGCTGCTCCAGGACGTGGTGGGCAAGGAACGGCGCCCGCTGAGCTGGGTGGTCGGCCCGCAGGGCGTGACCCAGCCGGAACGGCCCAGCCAGCGCGACCTCAAGCGCGCCCAACGGCAGTTGGCCACCGTGCTGCACCCGGTGGACGGCGTTCAGGATGACGTTGGCCCCGTGCATGGGGCCGCACCCAAAGTCGATTTCACCCCGCCGGTTGCAGAGGCACCGGAACAAAGCGAGGCCAATGCGGACGTGATTCGTGCGTTGCACGAGCGCTTCCCCGGCGCGCTGGTGGATGATCGCACGGTTCGGGACGGCACGCCCACCTACTGGGTCGCCTCGGAGCGGGTGAAGGAGGTGCTTCGCTTCCTGCGGACCGGCGTGGACCGGCCCTACCGCATGCTGTACGACCTGTTTGTCATTGACGAGCGTACCCGCGTCACGAAACACCCCTCTGCGGGCGATTTCACCGTGGTGTACCACCTCCTTTCGCTGGACCGCGCCGCCGAACTGCGCATTAAGGCGCCCCTTCGGGGCGAGCACCCCGCCCATTCCAGCGTAACGGACCTTTGGCCGTCGGCCAACTGGTACGAGCGCGAGGCCTGGGACATGTTCGGCATCAAGTTCAGCGGACATCCGCACCTGTCGCGCATTCTCATGCCGCCGACCTGGAAAGGTCACCCCCTCCGCAAGGAGCACCCGGCCCGGGCGACAGAACTGCCCCCGTACCAGTTGGCCGATGAGAAAATGGCGTTCGAGCAGGACGCCCTCCAGTTCCGCCCCGAACAGTGGGGCCTGGAAAAGCACACCGAAGACTCGGACTACATGTTCCTCAACCTGGGCCCGCACCATCCGGGCACGCACGGGCTGCTGCGCATCATCCTCCAGTTGGACGGAGAGAACATCGTCAACGCCATTCCCGACATCGGCTACCACCATCGCGGCGCGGAGAAGATGGGCGAGCGGCAGACCTGGCACTCCTACATTCCCTACACCGACCGCATCGACTATCTCGGCGGGGTGATGAACAACCTCGCCTATGTGCTGTCGGTGGAAAAGATGGCCGGCATCGAGGTGCCCGACCGCGCCAAGGTCATCCGTATTATGATGGCCGAACTGTTCCGCATCTCCAGCCACCTCGTGTGGTACGGAACCTTCGCGCAGGACCTCGGGGCCATGTCGCCCGTATTCTTCATGTTCAACGACCGTGAGCATTTGCTCGACATCGTTTCGGAAATCACCGGCGGGCGCATGCATCCGAGCTGGTTTCGCATCGGCGGCGTGGCGCAGGATTTGCCCAAGGGGTGGGAAACCAAGATTCGCGAATTCATCAAGTACCTGCCCCCGCGCCTGACCGAGCATGACAGGGCGCTGATGCAGAACCGGATCTTCCTGGGCCGCACCCGGGGCGTCGGCAAATACACGCTCGACCAGGCCATCGAATGGGGCGTCACGGGACCGGGCCTTCGGGCCTGCGGCTCCGACTGGGACCTGCGCAAGAAACGGCCCTACGCCGGATACGACCAGTTCGAGTTTGACGTGCCCGTGGCGCACAACGGCGACTGTCTTGACCGCGCGCTCGTGCGGGTCGAGGAAATGCGCCAGAGCCTGCGGATCATCGAGCAGTGCGTCAACAACATGCCTGAAGGCCCGTATAAGTCCGATCATCCGCTGACGACGCCGCCGCTCAAGAACAAGACGCTTCACGATATAGAGACGCTGATCACCCATTTCCTCAGCGTGAGTTGGGGCCCGATACTTCCGCCCGGCGAGGCCTGCGTGCCCATCGAGGCGGCCAAGGGGCTCAACAGTTATCACCTGACCAGCGACGGCACGGCGATGTCCTACCGGACCCGCGTGCGCACGCCCAGCTTTGCCAGCCTGCAAATGCTGCCGCTGCTGGGCAGGAATGTGCGGGTGTCGGACATGCTGGCCATTCTGGGCAGCATGGACTACGTGCTGGCCGATGTGGATCGCTGATTTCTGGAGTGGCACGGCCGTCCCGCCCGTGGGAGCATGGGCAGGATGCCCATGCCACGAAAAAGCAGAAGAGGCTTCCAGCCTCTTTCCGGAGTTGACCTGATACCGTGCTGACAACCGAAACGAAAAACGAAATCCTCGCGGAACTCGCCCACAGCGAGACGAACCGCATGGCCTGCATTGAGGCCCTGAAAATTGCCCAACGGGAGCACGGCTGGGTCAGTGACGAGGACCTGTGCGAGGTGGCGCGACTGCTCGACCTGACGCCTGACGAGGTGGACGGAGTGGCCACCTTCTACAACCTCATCCGCCGCCGTCCCGTGGGCCGAAACGTCATCCTGCTCTGTGCGAGTGTGAGCTGCTGGGTGATGGGCTACGTTCAGCTTCGCGCGCGGCTGTTGCAGGTCCTTGGCGTTGAACTGGGCCAGACCACGGAAGACGGACGGTTCACCGTGCTGGAGAACCAGTGCCTGGGCGCCTGCGACCATGCGCCCGCGCTGATGATTAACGACGACTTGTACCACGATGTGGACCCGGAGCAACTGGGCGACATTCTGGCGAAATACGCATAGGAGCCGGTGACGGAGGATATGGCGGCATTCAACCAACAATCGAATCCGGACCAGCGCCCGCTGACCGCAAAGATTCAGCCGGACGGGCGGGCCCTGTCGCTGAAGGACTGCGAGGCGGCAGGCGGCTATCGGGCGGTGCGCAGGGCGCTCGGCACGATGGCGCCGGGCGACGTTACGCAACTGGTCAAAGACTCGGGGCTGCGTGGACGCGGCGGGGCCGGGTTTCCGACCGGTCCCAAGTGGAGCTTTGTGCCGATGGGCGACAATGCGCCCCGGCCCAAGTATCTCGTGGTGAACGCCGATGAAATGGAGCCGGGCACATTCAAGGACCGCCTGTTGCTGGAAGGCGACCCGCACCAGCTCATCGAGGGCGTCATCCTGGCCGCCTACGCCATCCAGGCGGACATCTCGTACATCTTCCTGCGCGGCGAGTACGTGCTGGCGGAACAGCGGCTCGCCACGGCCATCGCCGAGGCGCGCGGGGCCGGGCTGATAGGAAAGAACATTCTCGGAACGGATTACAGCCTGGAGGTGCATCTGCACACCAGCGCCGGCCGCTACATCTGCGGCGAGGAGACGGCCCTGATCAACGCGCTCGAGGGGCGCCGCGCCAACCCGCGGTCCAAGCCGCCCTTCCCGCAGGTTTGCGGTCTGCGCGGCAAGCCGACCATCGTGAACAACGTCGAGACGCTGTGCAACCTGCCGCACATCGTGAACAACGGCACGGAATGGTTCAAGGGACTGAGCCTCACCCCCAACGGCGGCACGAAGATTTACGGCGTGAGCGGAAAGGTGAAGCGGCCCGGTCTGTGGGAACTGCCCATGGGCACCACGGCGCGCACCATTCTGGAGGAGCATGCCGGCGGCATGCGCGACGGCCTGAAGCTGCGCGCCATCATTCCCGGCGGCGCCTCCACCGATTTCCTGCTGGAATCACAGTTGGACGTCGCCATGGATTTTGACACCGTGGCAAAGGCGGGCAGCCGCATGGGAACGGGCACGATGATTGTGCTGGACGACCAGACCTGCCCCGTGGGAATGGTGCACAACCTTATGCGGTTCTTTGCGTCAGAGTCCTGCGGCTGGTGCACGCCGTGCCGCGAGGGACTGCCCTGGGTCGAGAAGATATTGGAGGCGATGGAGCGCGGTGAAGGGCAGCCGGGTGACCTTGAACAGCTCTCGCGGCATGTCACCGCGCTGGGCATGGGCCTCACCTACTGCGCGCTGGCGCCCGGCGCGATGGAACCGCTGGGAAGCGGACTCAAACATTTCCGCGACGATTTTGAGCGTCATATCCGCGACAAGCGCTGCGGATGGAGTTGACCGGATGCCGACGCTGTACATAGACAACAAACCGCATTCTGTGCGGGACGGGCTCAACCTGCTGGAGGCATGCCTCTCGCTGGGGTTCAACGTGCCCTATTTCTGCTGGCACCCCGCGCTCGGCTCTGTCGGGGCGTGCCGCCAGTGCGCCGTCAAGGTCTTTCAAAACGAGCAGGACCAGCGCGGCCGCATCATGATGGCCTGCATGACGTCCGCATCGGACGGCATGCGCGTCTCCCTGGACGACCCGGAGGTGAAGGCGTTTCGCGCCGGGGTCATCGAATGGCTTATGACGAACCATCCGCACGACTGCCCCGTGTGCGACGAGGGCGGCGAATGCCACCTTCAGGACATGACGGTCATGTGCGGGCACAATTACCGCGATTACCGCTTTCCCAAGCGCACGCACCGCAACCAGAATCTCGGCCCCTTCATCAACCATGAAATGAACCGGTGCATTCAGTGCTACCGATGCGTCCGCTACTACCGGGACTACGCCGGCGGCCGCGACTTCGACGCGTACGGGTCCAACAACCGCGTCTACTTCGGCCGCCACGAGGACGGCGTGCTGGAAAGCGAGTTCAGCGGCAACCTGGTGGAGGTGTGCCCCACCGGCGTGTTCACCGACAAGACCCAGAAGAGCCATTACACCCGCCGCTGGGACCTGCAAACGGCCCCGTCCATCTGCGTGCACTGCGGCGCCGGCTGCAACATCACCCCCGGCGAGCGCTACGGAACATTGCGGCGCATACGCAACCGCTACAACGGCGAGGTAAACGGTTATTTCCTGTGCGACCGGGGCCGTTACGGCTACGAATTTGTCAACGGCGGACACCGTGCGCGGCTGGCGATGCGCCATGCAGAGCCGGGATGGCTCATGCCGACGGCCAAGCCCCTGGTGCTGCCGCGCGTGGGGGCCCTGATCGCCGAAGGCGCGCGGGCCATCGGCATGGGTTCGCCCCGCGCCTCCCTGGAATCGAACTATGCCCTGCGCGAACTGGTGGGCCCGGAAAACTATTTTGCAGGCACCACGGCGGCGGAGCAGCACCTGACGAAAACCGCGATTGACCTGCTTTGGCGCGGCCCGGCGCATACGCCGTCCATGCGCGAAATGGGCCTTTCGGACGCGGTGCTGGTGCTGGGTGAAGACCTCACCAACACGGCGCCGCGCATTGCCCTGGCACTGCGCCAGTCCGTGCTGAACGCGCCGATGAGGGCCGCCGCGGCCATGGGCATTCCCGACTGGAACGACGGTGCGCTGCGCGTTGCATTGCAGGACCAGAAGGGTCCGCTGTTCATCGCCGCCGCCGATGCGACCCGTCTCGATGACGCGGCCACGGAAACCTTCCGTGGCGCGCCGGACGACATCGCGCGCCTGGGTTTTGCCGTCGCGCACATGCTGGACCCGAAGGCCCCCGAAGTGCCTGGTCTGGCCGGGGAAACCCGGCAACTGGCGGAACGGATTGCGCAGAAGTTGGCCGAAGCGGAACGGCCGCTGGTGGTGTCCGGGACCTCACTGGGCAGCGAATCCATTTTGACTGCGGCCGCAGCGGTGGCCAACGCCCTGTCCACGGGAACGCGCCGCGCCGGGCTTTCGCTCATGGTGCCGGAATGCAACACCCTTGGTGCGGGTTTGCTGGGGGGAGGCACGCTGGAAGAGGCGGCGCAGGCCGTTGCGGACGGCGGGGCGGAGATTGTGATCGTTCTCGAAAACGATCTGTACCGGCGCGCGGGCCGCGCGATTGTGGACAGGATGCTTTCCACCGCAAAACATGTGCTGCTGATCGACCACACGCTGCATGAGACGGCGGCGCGGGCGGAGTACTTCCTGCCCGCGGCCACCTTTGCCGAGGGGGACGGGACGCTGGTGAACAGCGAGGGCCGCGGCCAACGCTGCATTCAGGTGTTCATGCCCGCCGGCGACGTGCAGGAAGGCTGGCGGTGGATAAGCGAGTTGGGTGCCGCCGCGGGCCGGTGGGCGGCGGACAAGTGGGCGAACATTGACGTGATCGTCGAGGATATGGCCGCATCGTTCCCCGCGCTTCAGGAGGTCCGGAACGCCGCGCCTTTGGCAAGTTTCCGCATTGCCGGTTTCAAGATTCCCCGGCAGTCGCACCGCTACAGCGGCCGTACGGCCATGCGGGCCAAGATGGACGTCAGCGAGCCGGGCATTCCGCACGATCCGGACTCGCCGCTCACCTTCTCCATGGAGGGGTTCGCCGGGCCCGCGCCGGCCTCGCTCGCATCTTTCTTCTGGGCGCCCGGCTGGAATTCGGTGCAGTCCATCAACAAGTTTCAGGAGGAGATTGGCGGCGCACTGCTGGGGGGCGACTCCGGCGTGAGGCTGATTGCGCCCGAGGCGGAGCCGGGCACGGCGGAGTATCCGGGCACAGTGCCCGAACCCTTTGTCCCCCGCGCCGGACAGTGGCTTGTCGTTCCGCTGCATCACATATACGGTTCAGACGAAATGAGCATGCTTTCGCCCGCGGTCGCAGCGCGGGCGCCCGCTCCTTATGTGGCTTTGTCCCCGGAGGACGCACGCCTATTGGGGCTGTCCGAGGGGGAAACGGCCGAGATTTCCGTGGACGGACAGAGCCGTTCGCTGCCCGTGGCCGTGCGCGCGGCGCTGCCGAAAGGCGTGGCGGGCGTTCCCGCCGCTCTCCCCGGCACGGAGCCCTTTGCGCTCCCCGCATGGGGCGTCATTGCGCGGAGGGCCAACCCATGAGCGGCATCCTCTGGCATCTGGCAAACGTTGCGGGCGTGCTGGGCGTGCTGTTGACGCTCGCCGGCGCGCTGATTATGGTGGAACGCCGCCTGCTGGCCCTTTGGCAGGACCGTTACGGCCCGAACCGGGTGGGGCCCTTCGGCCTGCTGCAGGTCGCGGCGGACATGATCAAGATCTTTACCAAGGAGGACTGGATTCCGCCGTTCTCGGACAAGCCCGTGTTCATCATCGCGCCCTGCATCATCATGGGCACGGTGCTGATGTCTTTCGCAGTGATACCCTTCGCACCGGCCGTGGGCGTAGCGGACCTGGACATCGGCCTGCTGTTCTTCCTCGGCATGTCCTCGCTGGGCGTCTACAGCGTGGCGCTGGCGGGCTGGTCGTCGAACAACAAGTACGCTCTGCTCGGCGGGCTGCGCGCCACGGCGCAGATGCTGAGTTATGAGGTGTTCATGGCGCTGTCGCTCATGGGCGTCGTCATGCTGGCGGGTTCGTTCAACCTGCGCACAATCGTCAACGCGCAGCAGCACATGTGGTTCTGCATTCCGCAGTTTCTCGGCCTGGTTGTGTTCACCGTGGCCGGCATCGCTGAAACGCACCGCGTGCCCTTTGACCTGCCCGAGGCCGAAAGCGAACTGGTGGCCGGGTTCCACTCCGAGTATTCCGGCATGAAGTTCGGCATGTTCTTCGTGGGCGAGTATCTGGCCATCACCCTCATTTCGGCGCTCATCGTGACGCTTTTCTTCGGCGGGTGGCAGGGACCGATTCTGCCGCCGCTGGTGTGGTTTGCGTTGAAAACCGCGGTGCTGATATGCGGTTTTGTTCTGCTGCGGGCTTCGCTGCCGCGGCTGCGTTACGATCAGTTGATGTCGTTTGGCTGGAAAATCATGCTGCCCGTCGCGCTGTTGAATCTGTTGATCACCGGCGCCATCGTGGTGGCGAGGCATTAGGCAACCATGACAATCAGGGGCATAGACGGCGCAAAGAGCCTGCTGCGGAGCATGTGGATGGTGTTTATGCACGCCTTCCACCGCCGTGAGACCGTGCTGTACCCGGAGGAGAAACCGAAACTCCCGGCGCGCTGGCGCGGGAGGATTGTGCTCACGCGCGACCCCGACGGACAGGAGCGCTGCGTTGCGTGCTATCTCTGCTCGTCGGCCTGCCCCGTAAGCTGCATTGCCCTGCAGGCCACGGAGGATGAGACCGGCCGCAGGTACCCCGAGTTCTTCCGCATAAACTTCTCCCGCTGCATTTTCTGCGGCATGTGCGAGGAGGCCTGTCCCACCAACTCCATCCAGCTGACGCCGGATTTCGAGATGAGCGAGTACAACCGGCAGAACCTTGTCTACGAAAAGGAGCACCTGCTCATCAGCGGGACGGGCAAGTACCCCGACTACAATTTCTACCGCGTGGCCGGTTTGGCAATCGGTGGCAAGGACAAGGGTGAGGCGGAAAACGAGTCGCCGCCGGTGGACGTCCGGGGACTGGGTCTATGAACGCCGTCTTTTACATCGCCGCGGCCGTGGCCGTGGTATCCACAGTGATGGTCGTCACCCGCGCGAACGCGGTGTATGCGCTGATGTACCTCATCGTGTCGCTGCTGTCGGTGGCCCTCATCTTCTTTGTGCTGGGCGCGCCGTTCATCGCCGCGCTGGAGGTCATCATCTACGCCGGCGCCATCATGGTGCTGTTTGTCTTCACGATCATGATGCTCAACCTGGGCCCGAAAGCGGTGCACCAGGAAAGCCAGTGGCTCAGCGGCCGCATGTGGATCGGTCCCAGCATTCTCGTGGCGGTGCTGATCGGCGAAATGCTTTATGTCCTGTGGGGGGGAGAACATCCCGTGGAGGGACGGCATATCGTGGAGCCCAGGGAGGTCAGCCTGGCCCTGTTCGGACCGTACATCATGATTGTGGAACTGTCCTCCATGCTGCTCCTCGGCGGATTGGTGGCCGCATACCATCTGGGCCGGCGCGTGCGGGGCGACGTGAAGGAGCCGAAGTCATGATGGCCACGGTTCCCACCGAATATGGCATGCTTCTGGCGGCGCTGCTGTTCGGAATAGGCCTCGTCGGGCTGCTGGTGCGGCGCAATGTAATCTTCATGCTCATGTGCACCGAGATCATGCTGAACGCGGCGGGGCTTGCGTTCGTGGTGGCCGGGTCGCGCTGGCACCAGCCGGACGGGCAGATCATGTTCATTATTATCGTTACGATGGCGGGCGCCGAGGTGGCCGTGGGCCTCGCGCTGATTCTTCGTTTCTACCACCTTTTCAAGACGCTCGACGCGGACGCCGCAGACACCATGAAAGGCTGAGGATGCTGCAACTGCTTTGGACCGTGCCCGCGCTGCCCCTGCTGGGGTTTGTGCTGCTGGCTGCCTTCGGAGGAAGGCTGCCGCGCGCGGGCGTGTCCGTCATCGGTGCCGGTTCGGTGGGGCTGTCGGCGGCGGTCACCGGACTGATTGCCTGGACTTTCGTCAAGGCACCCCCTGCAGGCGGCTTTTCACAGTACCTCTGGACTTGGTTCCAGGTGGGCGACCTGAAAGTCGACATGACGCTGCGGCTCGACCCGATTTCGCTGGTGATGATCCTCGTGGCGACGGGCGTCGGATTCCTGATTCACCTCTACTCGACCGAATACATGCGCGACGACCCGGACTACGCGCGCTTCTTTGCCTACATGAACCTGTTCGTGGCCGCGATGCTGGTGCTGGTGCTCGCCGACAATCTCCCGATGCTGTATCTCGGATGGGAGGGGGTCGGGCTGTGCAGCTATCTGCTCATCGGTTTCTGGTATGACAATCCCGACAATGCCCGTGCCGCGGTAAAGGCGTTCCTGGTGACGCGCATTGGCGACGTGGCCATGCTGATCGGCCTGTTCGTGCTGTTCTTCAGCCTGGAAACGCTTGACCTCGGTTCGATAATGGGGCGGGCGCAGGCGCAGTGGACGCCCAACTCGGCCGTGGCCGTGGCGGCCACCGCGCTGCTGCTGTGCGGCGCGCTGGGCAAGTCGGGCCAGTTGCCGCTCCAGGTATGGCTCCCGGATGCCATGGCCGGTCCCACGCCGGTCAGCGCACTCATTCACGCCGCCACGATGGTGGCGGCGGGCGTGTACCTGCTGGCCCGCACGCACGTGCTCTTTGACCTGGCCCCTGCGGTGCAGCACGTGGTCGCGCTGATCGGCGCGGCGACGCTGTTGCTGGCGGGGACCAGCGCGCTGGCGCAGCGCGACATCAAACGCGCGCTGGCCTACTCCACCATCAGCCAACTCGGCTACATGTTCCTCGCGCTCGGTGTGGGCGCGTGGTCCGCCGCGCTGTTCCACTTCATGACGCACGCGTTCTTCAAGGCGCTGCTCTTCATGGCGGCCGGCGCGATCATTCTCGCGCTCCACCATGAACAGGACATGTTCAAGATGGGCGGCCTCCGAAAGCGGCTGCCGCTGGTGTTCCTGACCTTTCTGGCCGGGGCGATGTCGCTGGCGGCGCTGCCGCTGGTCACGGCGGGCTTCTACAGCAAGGACATGATTCTCTGGGAGGCGCTGTCGTCGCCGAAGGGCGGCGTGCTGCTGTGGGGCGCGGGCGTGCTTGGCGCGTTCATCACAGGACTGTATTCGTTCCGCATCGTGTTTCTCGTGTTTTTCGGCGAGGAGAGGAGTCACGTGACGGCCAGGCCCGGTATGGCCATGATGCTGCCGCTCGCCGTACTGGCCGTGCTGGCGCTGGCGGGGGGCTTCGTGGAACTGCCCGGAACGCTCGGCCATGTGACGCTGTTCTCCGCGTTTATGGGCACCCATGCGATGGAGGGCGCACCCGCGCTGGCTGAGGGTGTGCAGCAGGTCCTCGCGGCGCTGCTCGCGCTGGGCGGGGTGGCGGTTGCGGTGGTGCTTTTTGTGCGCCGCCCGGAGATTGTGCGGAACTGGGTCTCAACGCCCGCCGGTTCCGTGCTGCACGAACTGTGCGCCTCCGGTTGGGGCTTTGACCGCTTCTATGATGCGGTGATCGTGCGGCCCTTTGTCTGGTTGGCTTCGTTCCACCGGGAGGATTTCATGGCGGTGGTGTGGCGTGCGGTCGGCGGTCTTGCCGATGGCGGAGCCGCGGGGCTCAGCCGGATGCAGACGGGCCGTCTGCGTCTCTACATGGCGGGGATCGTCCTTGGGGCGATCATCACCGTGGCACTGGTGGTGCTGCTATGATGCTCTTGATAATCATTATTCTGTTACCGCTCGTGGGTGGAGTGCTGGCATGGATCGTCGGCTGGAAAAGCGAAAGCTTGGCGCGACTGGTCGCCATGTTGGCGCCGATACTCCAATTCGTGATGATACAGCCGTTGTTATCTATGATTCAGTTGGATCCGAAGACGAATTCGTCGGCGCTCTCGCTGATTGAATGGCAGACCCCGTGGATTCCGCAGATTGGCGCAAGCTTCCACCTTGTCGCAGACGGGCTAAGCCTGACCATGCTGCTGCTGACGGCGTTTCTGGGCTTTGTTGCCGTGCTCGTTTCAGAGGGCGGGGCGGGGCGTCGGGGCGGCGCGATCTACCTGTGCCTGCTGTCTGCGTTGTCCGCAGTTTCGGGCGTGTTCCTGGCTGCGGACCTGCTGCTGTTCTTCGTCTTTTTCGAGGCGATGCTGGTTCCCGTGTATTTCCTGATTATCCTGTGGGGCGATGCGCGCGAGGACCGGAACGGGGCGGCGCTGAAGTTCTTCCTGTTCACCCAGGCGAGCGGGTTGTTGATGCTGTTCTCCGTGCTGTCGCTGTCCTTCTTCAAGCGGGAAGCGACCGGCGTTCTTACGCTGGACGTCTCGGAGCTGGGCGGTCTGCGGGCGGTGGGTCTTGCCGCGCTGACGCTTCCGTTGGGTTTCTTCCTGGCCTTTGCGGTGAAGCTGCCGCTGGTGCCGCTGCACAGTTGGCAGCCCCCAACCTACGCGGCGATTCCGGTTTCGGGCGGCATCATCCTTTCCGGCGTGATGGCCAAGGTCGGCGCTTACGGAATGCTCCGCTTTGTGCTGCCGCTGTTTCCGGAGGCGGCCAGAAGCCTTGGGCCGTGGGCGATGGGCCTTGCCGTGATTAGTATCCTTTACGGCGCGCTCGCCGCCTTTGCACAGACCGACCTGCGCCGCTTTATCGCCTACTCCAGCATCAGTCACCTGGGCTTTGTCGTGCTGGGCATTTTCTCGATGAACGGCTTGGGACAGCGCGGCGCGGTGGTGCTCATGGTGGCCCACGGGTGCAGCGTGGCGGGTCTCTTCGTGCTGGCCGGGGTACTGGAACGCAACGACGGCAGTCGTGACATGTCGCGGCTCAGCGGCCTGTGGGCCGCGTCGCCGCGGCTTGGCGCATTTGCAATGGTGCTCGTCATGGCCACGCTGGGTCTGCCCGGACTGGCCAACTTCGTCGGCGAGTTTCTGGTGCT